>CAIWRB010000045.1 GCA_903914955.1 uncultured Chloroflexota bacterium
GTTTTGTGTTGCCCACGCGCTCACCATATCAATCGCACCCTTGCCTATACTCCCATCGCGTGAGCCGCGCGGTAATTTCCCATCAATGGCGACCACTTGACCATTCGTAACTTTATAAGCCGCAGCGATCCAACTGAGAAAACAGGTTTCAAATTGTTTCGCATTCAAACGGGCAAATACGCGCGTAAAAGTGTCATGTGATGGAATGCCGTTTGGAAGTTCAAGAAACCCCTTGAAACAGGTTTCTTTTGCTTCCCCAAAGGCTTCCACTTCTTCCCAGTTATCGGCGTTACAAATGATTGCGCAGATTGCAATTACCAGAATATCGATTAACTTATGATGTCTGGTTCGCTCGTGGCGCGGGTCTTTAATATCGCCAAAATGCTCCTGAATATGGGCTAACGAATCTTCTTCGCTCATTCTCATCCTCTTGGTTTCTTTTTCCCTTGAGGATATCCGATACCCTTCTATTGTCTAGATGTAAGATGCGTTTGCCCTGGTTTCATTTTATTTTTCAATTATCTCAATGAGTTCGAATGGAAAATTGACTACATAATCAGGCTTCCCGCTAAGCAAATGTTCCAAACTCTGATGTCCCCAAGTTACCGCTATGCTCGTAACAGAAGCCTTCTTTGCTGCCCTAATATCACTTAACGAATCTCCTATCATAAACACTGATTCTCTCTTTGTCCCTGCTAAAAACTGATCCCGTGCGATCGATATTTTCTGTGCCTTGGAACCAGGCAAATCTACCCCATACACTGCGTTAACACATTCATCTAAACCATGCTCGACAATAAAAGCTTTTACGTTTTGCGATGAATTAGTTGTGATAATGGCAATCTTGTGGTTGATGGAAAAATTCCTGACAATACTACTCAAGCCATTGAAAATTTCTGGCGGGGAATTCTTTTCGGCGAAGCGTTTCAAACAATTGTGGACAAATTCATCAACCAGATATTCAGGGACTTCGCAAGCCCGCCCGAATGATGCAAAAGACATAAGGTCAAGATTGCTAAGATCATCTTTTTTTACAACGTGGTTTATACCCAATTCATCACAAACTTCCTGACCAAACTGAATCAAGTCATTAAGAGTATCTGCAAGAACACCGTCAAAGTCGAAAATGATTAGGGCCATGAAAAGTGGTTTCCATTCAAAAATTTCACTTGCTGATGATTTTTGTGCAAAGAACTGCGCCAAACGAGACTGTCGAATTATCAAAATTAGAGATTTCCTATATTGGAAGTCTCTTCTGTAACACTATGCTCAGGCGCACATTTTTTGCTTTTTCCTAATTATTCGACAGTTTCAACGGTTTGCGTTAGCCGCGGATTTCCACGAGAACCAATCCACGAAACGAAAAAGTTTTTCGAGCTGAAAATGCCTATATATAGTGCATGGCAAACCGTCCGATGCACGCGAGATTCGGCGCGAATTTACCGAGCATAAGGTTGTAGACTCAAAGCCAGCTTAGAACCGTAAAAATTGAAAAGTGCCTGTACCGTGGGGAACACCTAAAATGCACTTATCAAATTCTATACGCTTTGTTAATTATCCGCAATCTGGCCATCTATCAAATATGGGTTCCTTAGATCCACTGTTCTGGCTACTTGGCTCATCCGCCGGGGTTTTGGAGGTAAAAGAGGATTATCATGGATTTTACTTTTAGGTGCCACCACAATTGGTAATTGGTAATTGAAGGAGAGGGAGAAATGTAGTAGGATGCGTGCTTGCCAAACTTCTAAGAAAAGGAAAGCCTCCGTTCTTGAACAAAAAGACTTAATATATATTGATCTTGATTGTAATTATGCTGGTTTTAGAACTACCGCGGTTGAAAACGGCGTGGAAGTCACTCACTAAGAAAAGATGTTTAGCGAAAACGAAAAAACCTCACGAGCTAAAAGTAAAAACAGAAAACGACTGCCCGTACTTCAACAAAGGGGAATACAAGCAGACCATACCTGTGCTGGCTACTTGGCTTATCCGCCGGGATTTATGATGTAAACCGAATTGGTTGCCTGGATGGCCTGACGAAATTTACGCCTCAAATTCCAAAAAAGCTGACGGATGGAATAAGTAGCCAGTACAGGTACCGAATTTAATACTCTGCCAATTTTCAAATCAAAATTGGCAGAGTATGTCTATCATCATTTGGTATGAATATGATGATAGATTCAGAAGAAAAGCAAAAAATCGAAGACTTACTTTACATTCACTTTTCCGTCTATCAACGTAGCCTGTATCGCCATACCACTTGAATCGGAGAAAAGAGCGCCTGCTGGGGCGGCTTGCGTGCCGAGAAAACGGATTGGAGAATCGCCGCTGGCCTTGGCGCGGAAAACAATCTCCAATAGCATCCCATTGCCATTGGCTGGCGCACTGTTGATTTGTGCTACTGCATAATCAATTGTCCCTGCGGCATTATCGAATGTATTCTGTACAACAAAATCCGCCTTGATAAAGCCGCCGCCATTCAACTCCACAACTTCTAGCACGGTTGTATCAAAGGACAGATGGATTTCGACTCCAATAAGATTTACGATATTCTCAACATTTACGAGCACCTTTATTGTGTCGTTGATACTAACCTGAGAAACGGGCGGTTCAATTTTTACAATAGTACCGGGTGATGGTTCAACTTTTATACCAGTATCAGATGACGCACAAGATGATAAAAGGGGCAACACAGCTAATACAATAACCAGCCAAATACGACTTGTCAATAGATTGCGAAACATGAAATTCTCCATTTCCAAATTAATTAGTAAAACAATTGGTTACGGAATACAGAGTCGCTGTCCGGAATAAATGAGTCTTGGATTCGAAATTTGATTAACACGCGCAAGTTCCGTGTAAGTGGAGCCATAACTGATGGCAATTTGATACAACGAATCTCCCGAAACAACTGTATAGGTAGCTCTACATGCCGATGGTGGTACGGCTGTAGCTGTGGGTGGGATCGCGGTAGGATTAGTGGGGTTGGGAGTGGTTGGGATGGCCGTTGTGGGGACAGCAGTCGGTGACGATGGTGTTGTGGATACCGAAAACTGGGACTGACAGACCGGGCCGGTTGACATATTTGTCCATCCAATGTTAGGGATGAGCAACTTTTGATTTGAGAAGATCAGGTATGGCCACCATATGCCATTTTTCTCCGCAATCGCCAAAGGAGAAACTCCATATGCGCGTCCAATACAATAGAGCCATTCCCCGGAGCGTACGACATGTGTTCCCAGATTCCCCCCTGGAGCGATTGGCATTGGGGTGGCTGTCGGTGTATTTGTTGGGCCTGTCGGCGTGTTTGTTGGTACTGTGGGTGTGTTTGTCGGAGTGATTGGCGTATTTGTTGGCCCATTGGGTGTAAAAGTTGGCGATGGAACTCCGCCTACATTAACACTACCGCCAGTCCATGAGGCCTGTATTGAGATTCCGTTTAGGTCTGATAGAAGCAATCCACCTGGAACAGCCGGAGTTCCACGCAAAGCCAGGGCTGAGATTCCAGAAGCCTTAGCCCGAAAAGATATGTTGAGGATCGTGCCGCTCCCCTGAGCCGCGGGACGATTCATCTGTGCAACGGCGTAATCAATTGTGCCAGCAGTGTTATTGAAGGTATTCTGCGGAGTAATATCAGCAAGAACAAAACCACCGTTCGTTATCTGGAGCACTTCGAGCACACTCGGGTTGAAAGACAGGTGCAGCTCGAATGCCGTGAGATTGGCAATATTATCAACTTTAATTGATATATTACCGTTATCATTGACCTGCGCTGAGAGCGCGGAGGGATCAATCCGTACAGCAGTAGCGCTTTGTGCAAAAACCAATGTGCCCGATAGGGAAATGGCAATTAAAAGCAGGACAAGCCAAATTCGAATTGTTAACAATTTACGTGACATGAGATTCTCCAAAATAAGGATTGAGATAAATTATGATATTTAATCTGGTCGCTTTTATTGCTCCCGCCCCGTATCAAAAAAGGCAGAGGTTGGTACCGTCAAACTAGCATCACTTACTATTATATCCAAAGCCCTGATCTTGATGTCGACAGTTTCCTTCGCCGATGCATAATTCAGCACAACACCTGCCTACTGGCATACCGTGTAGGGAGTAGAGTGGGTGGCGATTGCGCCGATCCAGGTTATGAATTCAGGTGTATTCGGCACGCAGACAGTGGTTGGATATGTAAAAATTGTCAATCCAACCAGGTTCCGCAAACTATCTGGCATCATCCCAGAAAATGGGCTGCCATTTAAAATGAGGTAATGCATATTGGTCAGGTTGCCCAATTGAGATGGGATGGCACCTGAAAGTCCATTCCAACCGAGATCAAGGTGAGTCAGGTTGGTCAAGTTGCCTAATTCTGGTGGGATGTCGCCGGAAAGTCCGTTCTCTTTGAGATCAAGAACAGTCAGGTTTGTTAGGTTGCCTAATTCTGATGGGATGCTACCAGTCAATTGGTTATATCCCAGAAAGAGATCCACTAGATTCGTCAGGCTGCCTAGTTCAGACGGAATGCTGCCAGATAATTCGTTATACCCCAGACCGAGCTCAGTGAGGCTTGTCAGACTTCCTAGTCCCGCCGGGATGCTCCCGGTCAATTGGTTATTATTTAGATTCAAACCTGTCACATGACCACCGCTACAGGTAACGCCATGCCAGGAACTGGGTGTGTTCGTGGCCAACCAATCTGTTTTATTTACCCAGCCACTGCCATTTGTGCTATTGTACAGGGCAACCAGGGTATTGCATTCAACCAAAGGAATTTCGGTTACTGTATCACATCCAATAACAGACACGGCTGTGGATGTTGGATTAGGGGTGAACGTTGGTGTTGATGTAGGAAATGCGGTTGGCGTGAATGTAAACGTAGGCGTATTGGTGATATCAAAAGTAGGGGTGATCGTGGGAGTAAAATTTACTGTGGGTGTAATGCTGACTGTGGGTGTTATCCAATCCGACGGTCCTACTTTGCCCCAGTTTCCGGCCGTGATCGCGAGGTCACTGATGTTGACACTGCCGTCATCGTTTATGTCAGTTGATTCATCGGTGATGCTGCAATCCGTCGTGGAAGATTTTACCGTGACGGCCGCCTGTCCAAACTTGCTAATGATTGTCCCGATATCCAATATGTTGACGGCATTATCAGCAGTGACATCACCGCCAGCCAGCGTTGGTGTTTTCCAATCCACCACCATGGAATTTTCCACTAAAACATCTGAAATTACGGAATCCAGATAGCCGGGATAACTGGCGCGGAAGGTGTATGTACCCGTTGCCAGATTGTCCAACTGGAATTCACCATTGATGTTTGTATAAATGGGATTTACTTCCGAAGCTGTACCGCTGACTCTCACACTTGAGCAAGCCAGGCTGCCATTGCCTGTATTCAGATTGGCAGGGACTCCCTGGCGTTGGATCATGACGCCTGTGACGGAAGGTTTGAAAACCGTATAGCTCTCTCCGCTTATGTAAGGCAAGCCAGCCAATGGGGTCGCGACTAAATCCGTGATAGTTGCGCTAGCGGAAATATCCAAACGCAAGTCGCCGCCACCTGTGCCGGTGTTGACAGATACTGTATAGTTGATGGGACCGCCAATAACGCCTGTGACGGATTCGCCGTTGACCATGCCTGTTTTGGTCAGCGCAAAATCACCTGCATCCACACCTGTTACATCTTCAGAGAATATGACGGTGAAGTCTACACTGGCTGCGCTGGTGGGATTCGTGCTGATGCGAACAATCGAATTTACAATGGGCTCGAGATTTTGCACGGCAATATAATTAACTGCGCCAACCTCTGTCGCGATTAAACCACCCACGGAAACTTGAAGGTCAAATAATCCATTCGAAAGTTGTGCCGGTGGCATCACTTCCAATGTGTAAATACCTGATAATTCCTGTGCGCTAATGATAGCAGCTTCCTTCCCACCGATCATGACAGAAAACGCACTTTTGTCGAGGCCCTGGGTCGTTTGAGCCAGAATGTTCATTTTATTTGGATTGATATAGCTTCCAGCAAAGCCGGTATTTATTTGAGTTGGAGATATTATATTCAAATATTCACCAATGGTAACTATAAAGCCAGTGGCAGTGGCCGAATCTATATGCACTGATATGTCATTAGTCTTATCTGTGAATGTTTCTCCAACAACCCACATGGCTCCATCATCTCCCGTAATCCCATTTCCATCGGGATCAATCACTTTTGCGGGGATCGTTCGCGTAGTATCTACCTCGTGGATTATGACAGCCGGCCCCGCAAGTTTTTTGTCGTATCCGGCAAGCCGCCGAGCTTCAACAGTGTAGAAATGAGTGCTGGAACCACCAATCGGAATTTGGGCAATCAGGTAATTGCTGGTTTGAGGCAAGCTAAGTTGTTCAAGCGTGATGGATTCTGAACTGTTCAAATTAGCTATATATTTTTGGGTAGAAGGAATCCACCCCAACTTATCTTTATGGTATGCAATCGTGCCCTGCCCCACGCAGCCATATGTTGCATCCGCTGAAGCCGGGCAATTATAGCGATCAAAACTCATTACATCCCATGCATTATCGTAAGTCGGCCCATAATTCCCGGAAGAGTGCGGTAGCCCAAAACCATGTCCCATCTCGTGTTGGATAACTGAAATATCGTTATATGCCCATGGTGGTTCCCATGTTATGCTCCAGATTTTCGAGATGCCATCCAAAGTAAGATATGTACTTCCACCCACTGCTATGCCTTTATTCACATCACTATTAAGCATTAGATTGACACCACTGTAAAGTGAAAAATCGACACTGGAATCAGCCACAGCCAGGCAATCATTTGCTAATATATCCAAATCCGCTCCACCCTGTGTGTTCGATGGGTTATAGTAAGACTCTGTATGGGGTAGGGTAAACCAGCCAAATGCAGTGCTACCTGCAATATTTACCATCCCATAAGATTGCTCACGCCAGTAGTGATCAAGTCCAGGGGGAGTGTTTGCATACATAGCCTGAAAAAAAGTCAAGTCATGTATTTCATTGGATATGTCACTAAATTTGCACATCAGGGTGACCCAGGGATGCGACCCGATTACTGTTGACTGTGCAGAGAACAACCTACTGGCGGATAGAACAGGAGTAACAGCAGACACGTGAAAAGATTCCGGTGTTCTCTGATCAGGGGAAGCTTCCCAATACCCATCCACGGTGATCCGAGTGCGATCCAATGCAAGAATGCCGCCATTGCTTTCGGCCAGCTTCTCATCCATAGAAAGTGAAACATGTTGTCCACCGGACTCAGCTAGGGTGTATGTAGGTCCAACCGATTCAGTACCATTGATCGTATCTCCCCAACTTATCAGGAACAATCCAGTAATTGACTGAACCTGTTTTTTGTTATTTAAAGTTGTAGATGAATCCGCTGACTTTTCAAAAATTGTTTCCATGTCAGGAGTAGCGGCTCTCATGGCATAAACAACATCTCCGGCATTGATACTTCCGTTACTCAGTAACAATCCCAGTAGAAGGAGAATTTTGATGTGATTGGGAAAACAATTTTTTGTTTTCATTTGATTTCCTTATAATTGGAATGTAGACCTAGTCAACGGAAAAAAAGATTTGCCAATTGAATTAAGCAAAAAATTTCTAAAAATCCAAGTCTATCAATTCCCGTTTGCGAATTGAACTGATAGGACTCGAATCGTCCTGGGAGAATCTCTAATAACCTTGCCTACAATAGTGATCTTTTTTCGATCCAACTCAAGCGGTCCGCCAAGAGGCTTTGCAATCTCATCATCCATTTGCAATTGAGTGTTGATACCATGATCATCTGTAATGGAATAGTGCGGTTCGTCATTCCAAACAATTGTAAACCAGCCGGTTATGGTGATCAAACTTTCTGAGGTTGTAGTTTCGTTGGATGGCAGTTCAGGGCTGGTGGGCGCGTTTTTATTTATCGCATCATTCCCTGGGGTGCATGATGCCAGTATAAACCCAAGAAATAGATAAAGGAAAATATATATTTTCAAGCAAACTCCAGAACAAATACGAGCCTTTACGTGCATGTTATTAGGCTCCTGTGCTGGCTACTTCGCTCATACGCCGGAAAAAAGAGGATTATCATGGTATTTTTGTAATTGTGTTTTGCTGCTTGTGATCGGTGTGTTTTCTTAAAAACAATTGTCCAAACGATCCGAGCGTGTATAAATACAAAAAGACCGAGACCAACTTGGAGGTAATAAGAATCGGCTGACGAAATTTCTGCGTAAAATCCCAAAAAATCTAACGGATGAGCCAAGTAGCTGCACAGGCTCGTTTGCGAACATAACTTTCAGATGATCCCCGTGTATTTTTTTGAAGTATAAACCAAGACCACCTTGGGAGAAAAGGATAATCCCTGGTCAAAATTCCAGTCAAAAAATCAAAAAACCTGACGGATGAGTCAAGTAGCCAGCATAGGCATCTGGATCAACCATTATTTCGATACCGCGTTTACGCTTCCGTTCTACTTGACCGGTCTCACACCAACTACGCGATTTTTGCCAGCGAAACCCGGCTTCTTGTAAGATGACCCAGATGCGCTCCGTACTAATATTGGATAACCCATTAGATGTTTTTTGCAAAGACTTCTGTAAGGTCGTCAGCGACCATGTATTGGTGCCGTCTTTTTCAGGATCCGGTTGTCGCCGAGCTTCTGCAAGTACACGTTCACGTTCCGCAGAGCTATACTTTATCTTGGGTCCGCCACCGTGTCTGGGTTGAATTGCTTGCATTCCTTCTTGATTGAACCGCTCAACGAGTCTGGATACTGCGTCACCAGATTTGATCCCAGCTAGGAGTGCAGCTTCTATATAATTATTGCCTGCCGCTATTGCCAGTATTTCCTTTGCGTGAGCTACATGCACCGCTGGTTCATTTTTTGAGTGGCTGATTCGCACCAACCATTTTTTTTCTTCTTCTGTTAATTTGCGCAGTATGTTTTTCTTTTTTCGAGTCATAATCAGTTCTCTTTCTGGATTGAGTTCATTCCAGTTTACTCGATTATGGCGTTCTTCTTGCCAAGTGACCCACTAGTGTCACAAGTTTTATGAAAAATATCGGCATGAGAAGTACCCTGCACAATATTTTTGGCGGAATTGACCTACGCAAATTCCAGAAAATTTGGCGGGGCATAAAGATGGCGTCTCCGCATAGGCTCAGGGGATTGGGTTTCACAAAGCAAGCGTAAGCGTTTCATCTTCTCTGCCGATTGAAGCAAATAAAATGGCTCCTGCAATGCGCCAACCTCTTTTGTCCATGATGGAGGCGATTGTTTTTGACGAGATGCCAAAAGTTCCGCCAATGATGCAGACAAAGCAAGTAGGCGTATATCGTTCAAGATTGGGCGAGAGACCATGCTCCAATTAATATTAGCGCGGGCAATATCCTGTACTAAACTACGAAGACGCAGGCTATCCCTTTGCAATGCGGCATCAGCGAGTTGTTCAATCAGTTCCATATAGTGTCTCCCATAAATCTAGAAAAGCGTATTGTGCAGTTAATTCATCTCCTGGTACAAGGTAGGGTTCAAGGCTTGCCCATATTTTATCCTTACCACGTCCCGATGTAAATTCCTGTAAAAGACGACAGGCATCGGAAATATCGATATCATCACGCCAAGCGCAAAGTTTCATCGCAAGTAATTGCTCAATTGAAGGGGATAGCGCTTCAATTCCTGGTGCGCTAAATAAAAGCAACCCTTCACTGATACCAACCATATAGCCTTTTGCTCCATCGTTTAACCAATCTTCAGGCCAATTACGCTCAGCAGCAACTTTTTTCACCAGATTTCTAACAAGTTTTGCTTCAGCCGGGGACAGAATTACAACATCCACATCACGCGTGGATTGTCGGGCGTCATATCCTAATACCATTGCTGCGCCGCCTAAAAGCGCGAGTCGTACATGCAGACCTTGCGCCTGTGCCAGTTCACCAAGTCGCCTTAATCCGTCTTGAATTTCTTCACGCGAGAAAGTTGCCATATAAATATTTTACCCCTAAAGCCATCAGTCACAAGTTAAGGAATTGACGGGTCTGTCAAGAGTTTTGGTATAAAGTCAGCAATGACGAACCGATTTTTCTGGGAGCAAAAAAAC
>CAIWRB010000046.1 GCA_903914955.1 uncultured Chloroflexota bacterium
CAGTATTGCTACCGTGAATTATCACAAAAACCTGTATAAAACAGTTGAGAGTGGTGCTTTTGTGAAAATACACTGAGCAATCAAAACATGACACTCCGGATCGAAACTAGCAGCTGTTCGAAAACGAGACGCCGTTCGTGGCTCAATCATTTAGAGCTGATCTGAATATAAAACAGGTTGACCAGTTTCCCTCAATGAAAATTGGGCAACCTGTTTTGCACTTCCTACAACAACTACAGATTATCATTTACTTATGGATCAAAACCACTAAGGCAAAACAAAACCTTCGGCTATTTTTCAAAGCAAATTACTGATCCCGCCCCGGCATACTGACATCACTTCGTGCTCGTGATCGGGAGGGATGGACAAACAGGGCAATTGCATTTAATTTGCAATGGCCAAGATTTTGAGTAGGTAGTCATCTTTCCAAGCAGCTTGTAATTGCTTTGCATGGATACCGCCTTTGGCTGTTTTCTCTTGTTTTAGCAGATTGAGTGCAATATGCCGAATAACAGCCATGTTTTCTGGAGCCTGATCTTTGCGAACGCGATTATGATCCTCGTTCATGGCCACATCAAGAACCCAATGCAATTCATTTTCAATGGCCCAATGCCTTCGAATAACATGCAATATCCGTTCTGCGTTGCTGGGCAAAGTGGTAATGTAATAGCGTATGTGTTGGGTTCGCTTTTCCGCAATGATACGCGTACAAATTACCATGGCTATACTTTGCAGGCCAGCCCAGTTTTCTACATTTCGGATTAGCTGCAAGTATTCAGGGTTGGAAGTGCTCCAACATTCACGAACATCAATTCTGCCATGCCCGCTGTTGGTTGTTTTTGCATAATCCAGTGAAGCATATTTGAAATTTTGGTCTCGATCAACCGCAAAAAGAGTCGATATATCTTCGAACAAATGGCCTTGATTCGCTTTGACACTCAAAGCATAACCAGCCTGAGCATCCACTATCGTTTTTGCAATCTCAGTTTGTGTTCCAATCGCATCAATGGTCACGATACAGCCTGCAATCGCAAGCATTTTGAGCAATTCTGGAATTGCCGTGATTTCATTCGATTTCTCATCCACTTTGCGCTGCCCCAGAACGATTTCGTTCTCGGATGCCCATGCGCTGACCATATAGATTGCTCGTTTTCCCAACGCCTGATCATCGGACCCGCGCAGGCATTTGCCATCAATGTTGATAATTTGACCGTGAATCATGTCATTGATTGCAAATACCCATTCATGAAAGGCCTTCTGGAATTCTAGGGCATCGATCAGCCCAAAAACTCGTCCAAATGTGTCGTGGGATGGAATACAATTCGGTAGTTCCAGAAAAGTTTGTAACCAAATTATTTTTCTATTGCCGTATAGTTCAATATCTACCCAGTTTTCAGCACCACAGATAACTGCACAAATCGCGATGCCTATGATGTCCATTAGTTTATGATCCTTCGTCCGATTTATTCGAGGATCGATTACCTGCGCGAAATGCTCTTTTATCGTTTCTAACGGTTTCCGAGGCATGGCTTTTCTCCAATTTATGATTAGCCATTTTTACCTCATTTTAGATGCAATTGCCCTGAACTCGCCAGTATTATTATGAACAAAATCTTTTGCAATATGTTATTATGCACCTGAGCCAACCTCTCTTGATGGTTTTCGCAGGTACATTTGTACCCTATCTTGACGGTTGGCTCATTATTTTTGTCCCCAACGTGTTACGCTATCCAGAGAGTCTGCACTTATCCAGGGTAGACGAAATTGCAGCAAATTATGGTGTCAGCCCGGAATCAGTCTATTATTGGTTCA
>CAIWRB010000047.1 GCA_903914955.1 uncultured Chloroflexota bacterium
CCGAGCCCACCTGGAGGAAAAGGAGAATCGTCTGACGAAATTTCCGCCTAAAATCCCAAAAAAAACTGGCGGATGAGTGAAGTAGCCAGCACACGAGTCAAAGTTCACCAGCAGGGAACCATTTCCAACGGGAATGTCACGCGGCATGAAATTATCTCCTTCTCGGTGCGTCTATGGCAGCGAGAGTTGATTTGCATTGCAAATGAGTTTAACTCAATTTGGCAAGCAGTTCAGGATTGGATGGTTCAACCAAAATCGAGCCGTCGCCAAAGACGATGGTGGGAATACTTCGATTGCCGCGATTAGTGGCAAGGACGAACTTCTCGCCTTCGCGGTCTTTGTCAATGTCCACCCAGGCATATTGAACTTGACGTTCATCCAATAGACGCTTTGCGCGACGACAATCTGGACACCAGTCTGCGCCATATACTTTGATTTCATTTTGTGTGCTCATAAGATTTTTCCTTTTTGATTTCAAGGCTTCCGAAGTTTCTAGAAACTCAGTTACAATCTCGTCGAAAGAGTTGTAATCCTGACTTGCAAAGCGTTCTTTATTAATCGGTGTAAGCGGACTCCCTTGCCACTAGAAGAGTTTTTTCAGTTGCCATTTGCTAGGGATATTAATCGGTTCAATTTTCTTACATCCTTGTGTGATGAAAAAGTTGAATCATTATTAATTTGACTAATCATGAAATGTAACTATGAAGGGGTAAGAATTCAATTCAGGTTAATATCTAAAAATATTGATCTGGAGTTAATGATATAAATTAATTCCGATCAGTACAAACAAATTAGAGGAGAGAAAAACATGCCACACAACAAGAAATGGATTTGGATGATCAGCATACTGACAATATTAAGTATGCTGTTGGCAGCTTGTTCAGCAGGCGCACCTGCCACGCCCGCTGCCGCAACCGGTGGAATTTTACGTTGGAGTCTCGAGGGTATTAATGAACTGCCTGCCCTCGACCCGCCATTGGCAGGCGCTTCACAATCAGTGGGCGTCATCAGCCTGGTTTTTGAAGGATTGGTACGTCTCGATGGCGGACTTAATATCGCTCCAGCCGGGGCAGAATCGTGGGATGTAAAAGATGGAGGCAAGACCTTCATATTCCACATTCGCAAAGACTTGAAGTTTGCCAACGGTGACCCGGTCACTGCGGAAGATTTCTCCTATTCTCTGAATCGCGCGTTCAGCCCGGACTTCGCCAATGGCAATGCCGGTTACTATCTTTCCAATATCGTCGGTTCAACAGATGTGACGGAAGGTAAGGCAACAACTGTCAGTGGCGTGAAGGTGATTGATCCGCAGACACTTGAGATTGACCTACAGCAGCCTTCCGTTTACTTTTTATATCAACTGACTTTCCCGGCTTCCTTCGCGGTTTCCAAAAAAGCAATTGAAGCAAACCCAACCAGTTGGACTGACACCGCCTATGGCACAGGTCCGTTCATGGTGAAGGAATGGAAGCATAATCAATCCGTTACGCTTTTACCCAATCCAAATTATTGGCTGGGCAAGCCGCAAATAGCAGAGATTGATATGCCTTTCATTCAAGACCCCGCAACGGCGCTCAAGCTATACCAAACCAATGAGCTGGATATTATGGGGACTTACAATTTTCCGACGGATCAAATATCGTCAGTCTCTTCCAGCCCTGAGTTCAAACAGGTGAATCAATTCTTTGTCACATACATTGGCTTCAATAATGCCAAGCCCCCATTTAATGACGTGAAAGTTCGTCAGGCATTTGCCAAGGCTGTTGATAAAGCTACTTTGATCAATAAGGTGCTCGAAGGCGCAGTCGTGCAGGCAGATACCATCATCCCGCCCGGCATGCCTGGGTTTAACGATGCTGCCGCAAAGATCCAGGAATTGAACGTGGCTGAGGCCAAAAGTCTACTTGCAGATGCGGGCTATCCCGATGGTAAGGACTTCCCGAAAGTCTCTTTTACGATCAATAATCAGGATCCGAACTATGCCAAGATTGCTGCGGCTTTACAACAAATGTGGAAGGAAAACCTCGGTGTGGATATTCAAGTCAGCACCGAGGAACTTGCCAAATTCAATGATGATCTGACTGCCACTGCAAACAATCCCACAGATAATGCAGCGCTCACATTCTATATCAGCGTTTGGGGTGCAGACTATCCCGATCCGCAGAACTTTGTCTCGCAACAATTGCGAACCGATATTGGCAATAACAATGGTCACTATTCCAATGCTGAATTTGATGCACTCGTTGACAAGGCGGATGTGGAACCGGATCAAACCAAACGTTTGCCTCTCTATCAACAAGCTGAACAAATTGCGCTGACAGAGGTGGGCTGGCTGCCGTTATATTATGGCAAAGCCAATCTTCTGATCCGCTCCACTGTGAACGGTCTGGTTGTCACCCCGCAGGGACTATTCCCAAGCGTGGACTGGACAAAGGTCACGGTCGGCAAGTAGCGATATAATCCAATAAGTAAATGAGCGGAGTGATGGATGTTTTTGCCAGCCATTGCTCCGCTCATTTGTATATTCATCATCCTCGGATTATTACCTAATGTCACGACCTGTTTTACGTCGAGCGCTATCGCTGATCTTTGTTCTCTTCTCGGTAACTTTTCTTACGTTTATCGTGAGTTACCTCGCGCCGGGAGATCCCATACGAAACATGATGGGCGGGCGGCAGGATCCTGTTCGCTATGTATTTTTGCGTCATCTCTATGGCCTTGACCAACCCTGGTATCAGCAATACCTGACTTATGTTTCTCATTTGCTTACTGGGAATCTTGGCTACTCCTTTAAATATCCGGAACGTCCAGTCTGGGATCTAATTGCAACGGGCGTACCTGTTTCCTTGCAGCTTGGTTCGCTGGCTTTAGTCATTAGCGTTCTGGTCGGTGTGCCGGCAGGAATATTTGCTGCTGTCTGGAAAAACACCTGGCGGGATACCACTATTATGGGGTTTATGCTGGCTTTGTATTCAATTCCTTCCTTTGTCATTATTCCTATTGTATGGGTGATCGATCTTGCTTTGTATAGAGCAGGTCTGCCCTCTTTACCAGTGGCTGGATGGGGAACGCCGCAGCATGTGATTTTGCCAGTCCTGGTCTTGGCCGCCGCGAATGCCGGCTTTGTCGCTCGCATCATGAGGAACAGCATGTTGGAAGTGATGGGGCAGGATTTTGTTCGTACAGCCCGCGCCAAGGGAGCGCCTGAATATCTTGTTCTTCGCCACCACGTTTTGCGAAATGCCCTGCTTCCTCTGTTGACAGTTCTTGGTCCAGCCACGGCCTTTCTGATCACGGGCGCATTTGTGGTGGAGAATCTCTTTGCCATTCCAGGCATTGGATATCTCTCGATCCAGGCAATTGGTCAGCGAGACTATCCCGTGATCCAAGCCACGACGCTTTTGTTGGCAACTGCTGTGGTTGTCATGAATCTGATCACTGATTTTGCCTACACTTTAGCGGACCCGCGTGTACGGTTTGAATAGCCATGATCAATATCCCTAAACCGTTGGAACAAACAAAATCCATTCGTCCCTGGTGGATATATTTTTTTCGTAACCGCGCCGCAACCGTAAGCGTTATTGCAGTGCTGATCACTTTATTGTCGGCTCTGATCGGACCGACTTTATACCAACGCCTACTGCCAATTGACCAGCGTCAAGTTCGGGATGGTATCTATCAAGATTTCGATGCCATCAACGGGTCTCCGTCCGTGGACCATTGGCTGGGAACAGATTATCTTGGACGCGATACCTTGACTCGCCTTTTCATGGCATTGCGTGTTTCATTGTTGGTTGCCTTTGTAGTTGAGTCGCTCAATATAGGACTTGGGTGCGGATTGGGGCTTCTGGCGGGTTACTTTGGCGGATGGGTGGATATGCTGATTTCACGCGCGGCGGACATGCTCTTTGCCTTCCCGGGCTTATTGCTCGCGATTCTGGTATCCGCTGTTTTCGGTTCTACTGCCCGCGAACTTTACGGTGGGATAGGACGTTTACTGTTGGTTGCCACTGCGTTGAGCCTGGTCTCCTGGCCATTAATGGCAAGATTGGTTCGCAGCGAGACTCTCTCGCTCAAATCTCGGGATTTTGTGATGGCGTCAAGAGGTCTCGGAGCAACACAGTTTCGCATTATCTTTAGGCATATACTTCCAAATGTGATGTGGCTGATTATTGTAGCCGCCACGGTGGATGTCGCCAGCGTTATTGTTAATGAAGCGACATTAAGTCTGCTGGGATTGGGTATCGAAGAGCCCGCTGCCAGTTTAGGTTTGATGATCTTTCGCGCAGCTGGAAAAATTGAGAGTCATCCGCTTCAAGTTTTTATTCCCGCTGTTGTGATAACCACTCTCGTGATAGCCTTTTCTTTTCTGGGAGATGGCTTGCGCGATGCTCTGGATCCACGATCCCGCTAAGCTTAATAAATCATTGGATCGTTGTCTCTTCAAGGTTCGAAGCGGTCCAAAAAGTTGAAGAATTTGGAAAAGTCTTTTCTATGTGCTGACTTTTTTCTCGCGGTAGCGCACAACCCGATACAAGCCAATGCTCACTGCGAACATCATCGCCGAAATGACCAGTGAGAGCGGGTCGAGTTTTACGCTTTGGGATGAAAAATCGCCCTTGATGGATGCACCCAACATGCCAAATGATATCGTGCCAGGAATACTGCCCAGTACCGTCGCCAGCATAAACCAGCCCAGGTCAATGTGCAGGAAGCCTGAGAAATAACTGACGAGATCATACGGCAAAAAGAGAAAGCGCAGAATGAGCGTTGTTTGAAAACCATCCTTGCGCAAGCGGTTGGCATATTTCCCAACCATATTGTTGTCTTTGATTTTTTGTAGAAATCCGCCGCCGAAAAATCGTCCGATAAAATACGCGATCATCGAAGATAAGTTGCTGGCAACTAAAGCATAAGCAATGCCTTGAACGGGACCATAAAGATAGGTGGCGGTCATTGTCACCAGCATGGCGGGGAAAAGGAAGATCGGGCGAATCATGTACACGAGCACATAAATGGGAAATCCATATGGGCTTTCAGAAACAAAATTTACTCAAAAAACCTATTAAGGTTAAAGCGGTAATACCATCCTTTTTGTTGAAAATTGTTTTACCTATTATTGCTAAGTTTAACGAGGATGTGTATGACCTGGTAGAAATGGTAAATTGGATTAAGTCTGGTGCTTATGTTAGTAAAAACACTCAACGGCAAAAAGAACTTTTTGGAGATTTGCCAACTATTGAAGAGGCAGTAATTCGATATTGTAAGGATAGAAATTTGATCTCGGAATAAACTTGTAAGTAATTAACAGCCTTTAGTCAATTTTGATTTTGGTCGGTGGTGCTTTTGGTTTATCAAAAGCACCACCGTTTTTTTAATTGTCATTTTGTGCCCTACAATCCAAGGATGCAAGATGAAGGATAATTGTGTAAATATATCAACTGCCTGACGAGACTGTCGAATAATCAAAATTATAGATTTCCTATATTGGAAGTCTCGTCATTTATAACTGTGCTGGCTACTTGCTTCATCCGCCCGGATTTGAGCGATAAAAGAGATTATCATGCTGTTTCCCCCCCCCCCATAACTTTTCGGGAGCAGCATGATTGGAAATATCCTTCACTGGTTACGCGAGCGCATCAAATTCTGGACGAAACCGGCAACTTCAGCCCTAACCATTGCCACCCTTTTAGATCTGATACGCAGCCGAACCGATCTGGTTTTAGAAAATGCGTGGTTGCCCCAACAATTGATCGTGCTGAATCGACAGATCCCCCATTCCGCACCTCAAGAGTCGATCAAATAGCAATTTTGAACAAAGGTGCCGAGCAGCCGGAGGATCTGGAGATGAACAGGGCGCAAGTTGTGTACATGCCGCGAAATGAACTGATCTGCTCCGGTCTGGCAGGAGCAGATCAATCCCTTCAAACATCTGAAATATTCTTCGCATCGTTGGTGTTTCGTTTGGCTTACCCTATTGATTAGGGATGGTTTCCTTGTTTTCAACCAAAGCTTTTCGTAATCGTCGTTCAGCCAGAGAATAAATGAGCAAGGCCAGTCCCATGATCATGATCAGCGCCATCACCCGTTGCAGTCTTTTCAAGAATAAACTATGAGCAAAGAACATTGGATCTTTTAGAAAACGAAATCCACGCTCAACCGAGACACCCTGTCGGGTATAGTGTTTCAGCATGGCTTTCATCAACAGTTTTTCAGCATCCGTTTGATTGGCCGCAACAATGAACTTTCCCAGTGTCCTTTTGGTTTCTTCAAGATTTGATGAACCACGTAATCAGAACAGGTCTTGCGAGAAAGAATCGCAGCCCGTAAACGCGACGGAGAGTACATGCAGGACTAACAAAATACCCAACCTATGAATGGACAGCGCAACTGTCACGAGAAGCAACATCGCGGGAAAAGCACCGAAATATCTGATCCGCGACCGTGATAAAAAACATGTCTCACACTTTTCGGCAGGGGTTAATGCATATGTGTCAAAGAGTTCAAGATGCTCTATCGAACACCCAAAGCCTTCGCCTTTTGCGTGGCAGTTTATTTTGATCCTCTTTCATCTAATACTCGCATTTGTAGATCCCATAGACGCCGATAGAGACCGCCAGTTTCCATCAGATGTTTTTGTGTGCCACGTTCGGCGATTTGACCATGATTCATCACGATGATCTCGTCCATGTTTTCCAGGCCCACCAAACGATGCGTGATTAGCAGAGATGTCTTTCGTCTCATCAGTGCGAATAAAGTTTCGAGTACTTGTTTTTCGGTCACTGGATCAAGATTTGCAGTGGGCTCATCCAATATCCAAATGGTAGTGTCTTTAATGATCGCACGTGCAATAGCAAGTCTCTGACGTTCGCCGCTTGAAAGTCGTAAGCCTTGTTCACCGATCATCGTGTCATAGCCTTTTGGTAATCCCATAATGAAATCATGTATTTGCGCAGATCTTGCAGCGGATTCGATTTCCTCTTGCGTGACACGCCGGCGAGCGAAACATAAATTTTCGCGGACGGATGTGTTGAAGAAATAAGTACTCTGTGAGATGAGACCGATCTTTGCTCTAACTTCGTCTTGCTCATACATCTTAAGCGACTCAGCGCCGAGAGTGATGTCGCCTGAGTTGTAATCCCAGAAACGTAATAATAAATTAGCAAGTGTGGATTTCCCTGCGCCGCTGGGTCCGACGATGGCAATTGAGGTCAAAGGTCGAAGGTCGAAGGTCACATGCTGGAGAGCGGGCGTTGTTTGGGAGGGGTAGGCGAAAGATAAATCTGTAATTCGTAAATCATCCGACAGGGATCCTGCGCGATAATTGGCAATTTGGGATCGTTCACTAATGACTAATACTTGATCACTTATTACTGGCACAGTATCCACAACTTCAAATAATCGCCGTGCGGCTTCACGGGCTGAATTCCACATTTGGGCTGCGAGCGGCAGAGGCATGACGGCTTCGAACGCGGCGAATGTCAGCAAAGATAGTGATGCCAACATCGGTCCTGCAAGTGTCCCTGCTTTAACTAATGGAATGGCAAGTACGAGAATTGTCCACAAGCCGAGGTTGGTTAATAGTGTGGTTAACCCTGAATGAAGTCCAGTGATACGTGCCATGCGGCGCTGGGCAATGCCGTAATTGAATCCATTGGCTGCGATTTCAGATAAACGATGAGCGCCGCGTCCATAAGCGAGTAAGTCAGCCATGCCTTGAATGCCGTCCACAAGATGGGTATGCAAATCTGCGCGTAGAGTGATCGTAGCTACAGCGGGGCCGCGGCTGATAATTTGGGCGAGGAGGGGCAGGATCAAACCGAGGGTGAAGAAAAATATCAAGAATGTCAAAGCGAGCTGTGGGGAAAAAGACGCGAGAAAGATCGAGGTGAAAAATCCAACGAGAATGGCAGTCAATGGCGGAGATATCACGCGGACGTAGAAATTTTCCAATGTTTCTACATCACCAATGATTCGCGCGAGCAGATCGCCTGCACGATATTCCATCAAGCGAGCTGGGGCGAGCGGTTCCAGTTTTTCATAGAACCAGACGCGCAGACGCGAAAGTAAGCGGAAGGTGACATCATGCGAAACGAGGCGTTCGAGATAGCGAAAGATGCCGCGCGTGATGCCGAAGAAACGTACACCGACGACCGCAACGCTTAACGCTGCAACCGATGGATGCAGCGCTGCGGTGGAGATCAGCCATGCCGATGTGCCCATCAGCGCCACACTTGAGCCAATGGTACATGCGCCAATTAACACGGAAAGGGCAACGAGATGCCATGAACCGTTGAGGAAGGATAGCAGGCGGGGAAGAATGTTTGATTTTTGATTTACGATTTCAGATTGACGATTGGTTGAAGGTCGAAGGTCAAAGGTTGAAGGCGATGCTCTGAGGCTCACGGCGGGTTGAAGGTCAGATATTGCATCAGTGGGGATTTTCGACTTTTGATCTTTGACTTGAACATAAGCATTCACCATTCCGAAGTATGCACCTTTCTTGTCAAGCAACTCACGATGCGTGCCCTGTTCGATGATGCGCCCTGAGTCGATGACTATGATCTGGTCAGATTGGAAGATGGTATTGAGGCGATGCGCGATGGTGATGACAGTGCGACCCTGCATAAGCAGATTGGTAGATTCTTCCAGCAGTGACTCCGTTTCAGGGTCGAGGCTTGAAGTTGGCTCGTCTAGTATGAGGATGGGTGAGTCTTTGAGGAAGGCTCGCGCAAGGGCGAGTCGTTGCGCCTGTCCGCTGGAAAGACGGGCTCCGCTTTCACCGATGATGGTTTCATATTTTTGTGGAAGCGATTCGATGAAATCATGCAGGTACGCAGATCGCGCAGCAGATATAACCTGGTCTTCTGTCGCTTCGGGATTACCTAGGCGGATATTAGCGGCAAGTGTGTCGTGAAAGAGATATGGCTTTTGTGGAACCCAGGCAATGAAAGGAAGGAGATTAGTGATTAGGAATTGGGGATTAGGGGTCGAAGTTAGCCCTAAGATTTTGCCTGAGGTGGGCTTGATAAATCCGAGCATAAGATTAACGAGTGTGGTTTTGCCTGCTCCGCTTGGACCAACGAGGGCAATGTGTTGACCTTTGGTGATGGTCAGGTCTATGTTTTCGAGTGCGAGAGCGGATTCATTAGGATAGGCATACGAAATATTTTCCAATCGAATGTCAGAAGTCGAAGATTGAACATCAAGGATTGTTGACTTTTGACTTTCGACTTTTAACTCTGAATCAACAGAGGTGTCCAAAATCTCATAAATACGTTTGGCCGCTGTTGTACCAGACATGCCCGCGTGGAAACGTGCGCCGAGTGCGCGCAACGGCATGTAAAACTCTGGTGCGAGGATTAGCAAAAAGAGCGCGGGCTGAAAGTCCATTTTGGCATAGAGCAAACGGAAACCGATCTCAACGGCAATGATGGCGGTGCTAAGAGTAGCGAGGAGCTCCAATGCCAGAGCAGATAGAAAGGTAACGCGTAAAACGCCCAACGTTGTATCGCGGAATTTGTCGCTGACCTGGGCGATGGTTTTCGCCTGTGCTTTGGATTGTCCAAATAATTTCAAGGTGGTCAGGCCTTGCAGGCTGTCGAGGAAGTGCGCGCTCAACAGGCGCAAGGTTTCATATTGACGTTTGGTGATGATCTCTGCGCCTTTGCCAATCATGATCATGAAGAAAGGAATCAACGGCGCGGTAATAAGAAAAATAATGCCAGAAAGCAGGTCAATGGGGATGACCACGATGAGAATGGAGATCGGAATTAAAATGGCAATCACCAATTGCGGAAGATATTGACTGAAATAAGCATCCAGCGCTTCTATGCCTTCAACTGTAGCGGCGGTCAATTCGCCGGTACGTTGTCCGCGCGAGTAAGCTGGACCGAGGTTTAGGATATGCGCGAAGAGTCGATTTCGCAAATCTGTTTTGATCTTCACAGCCACGGCATTGGCTGAGATTTCGTTGAGCCAGGCGAGAAGTGCGCGCCCGCTGATGACAATCAGGATAAGACGCAGAAGTCCTGTTACTTGTGCGAGAGATTGTCCCTCCAGGAAGACGCCATTGATGGATTTGCTAAGCAACCAGGCCTGCCAAATCGTAAGCAGACCTGCTAGAAATCCAGAAAGAACTGTTATAGTCAGAGCGGTTCGGGAGTCACGAGTGAGCGCCAGGAGTTTGCGGTGCATGATTAAAATGTCGATGTTAAAAAGTTGGAGGGTTGAGAGGAGTATACCTTCAACCTTCCAACCTTCAACTTGAGATGATTAATAAACCAGCGTCTTCTTGTCAGTGCTGATGCGTTGGCGGAACATGTAGTAGGTCCAGCCTTGATAGGCAAGCACGATCGGGACGAAGATCAAGGCGATAACAGACATGACTGTGAGAGTATATTGAGAGGATGAAGCATTGTAGATGGTCAGACTCCAATCCGGATTGGTGGTGGAGAGCATCACGTTGGGGAAGGTCATGCTATAGAAAGTGACTTGAGTCAATACAATATTCAACGCGACCATTATGAAAGCCCGGCCTTCCATTTTTTTGTTGATGAAATATCCAGCCATTAACAAAACTACCACTGCTGCAATCGGCACAATACCGGGGTTGATTATCCCGCGCGCCCAGAAACCAGCCGCATAAGTGAAAACACCAAGGGCGATATACAATACAGTCGCTCCTATCCACAACTTCTTTGCGAAGACATTGACGCGCTCGCGCAGTTCGCCTTCGAG
The DNA here is from genome assembly GCA_903914955.1 of uncultured Chloroflexota bacterium. Lineage (GTDB taxonomy): Bacteria > Chloroflexota > Anaerolineae > Anaerolineales > Villigracilaceae > Villigracilis. The sequence continues at coordinate 10,741 of CAIWRB010000047.1, forward strand.
TTTAAGTCCGAGAAAGTTTGCACCGTGAAGCAGGAAAATGGAAACAGTTGTGAGTCCGCCCAGCAGTCCGTAAGGGTTGAGTAGTGTAAAAAGGTTGCCGGTAAACATTTTGTCCGCGTTGATCGGTACGCCGCGTGCAAGATTGGCGAATGCCGCACCGAGCAACAAGGCTGCAAGGAACGAACCGGCTGCAATCATCCAATCAAAGGTATTGCGCCATTTAGGAGCGGCGTCTTTGGAGCGATACTCAAAAGCAACACCACGAATGATCAAGCCGATCAATAACAGGAACAGCGCCAGATAGAATCCGCTGAACATGGTTGCGTACCAATGTGGAAAAGCTGCAAAGGTTGCGCCGCCAGCAGTCAGCAGCCAGACTTCGTTGCCGTCCCAAACCGAGCCAATACTATTGATGATCGCGCGGCGCTCCACATCTTTTTTACCAAGGAAGGGCAGGAGCATACCTACGCCAAAATCGAAGCCTTCAAGAAAGAAGAAGCCGATCCAAAGTACGGCGATTAAAATGAACCAAAGGATTTGTAGAAATTCGTAAGACATGTTTTGTTCCTCCGCGCTTAGTCTTGAGAACCAACAACAGCAGGCGCTACGTCAACCGATTCGTGCATAGCCGCGTCTGGTCCGGCAATGGCGTATTTTCTCATCAGATACACCATGGCAACTGCCAATGAACCATAAACTACGGTGTAGCCAATCAGCGAGATCCAAAGATCAACAACGGTCAGGTTCGGGGAGACTGCATCTTGAACCTTAAGTAAGCCGTAGACGATCCAGGGTTGGCGTCCCATTTCGGTCAGGATCCAGCCGCTGGCGTTGGCGAGATAAGGCAGGATAAGCATCCAGGGAACCCATTTCATCCATTTTGCCTTGGTAATGTCGCCGCGCATATTGGCCCACACAAAGAAAGCTGTGATGGCGATCATCACGAGACCAAAAACCATCATGATGCGGAACGTCCAGTAGGTGACAACCATCATCGGGACATAATCGCCAGGTCCAAATTGTTGTTCGTACTTAGCCTGAAGCTCGTTCACCCCTTTGACTTCGCAGGTGAAGTTATTACAGGCGAGGAAACTCATGGCGTACGGAATACGGATGGACCAGACTTCCTGCTTGCCGCTCAAGTCACCAATGGTGAAGAGCGAGAAAGAAGCAGGTTGCTCAGTTTCCCAGATAGCTTCGAGTGCGGCTAATTTCATGGGTTGTACTTCAGCCATGTATTGCCCCATGGTATGACCACCGAGGAAGATCAACATACCGGCTATAAGTCCGGTTACGGCAGCAATTGAGAATGAGCGTTTGAAAAATTCAAGATTTTGTTTGCGGACAATGTGATATGCGCTTACTGCCAAAATCAGGAATGCAGCCATTGCCAAGCCGTCGGAAATAGTGTGCCAGAACAAAACCCAACCCTTGGGATTACCGATCAAAGCGAAGAAGTTAATCAGTTCCAAACGTCCGTTGGCTTCATTGTATACATAGGAATTCGCAGGCGGGGCTTGCATGAAGCCATTCGCAAGCAAGATCCAAAGCGCTGAAAGATTCGAGCCGATCGCCGCCAGCCAAATGGAGGCGAGATGTACTTTCTTCGAAACTTTGTCTTCACCGAAAATCCAAATCCCAAGGAAAGTAGATTCGAGGAAGAAAGCCATTAATGCTTCCACAGCCAACGGAGCCCCGAAGATATCGCCCACATAGCGGCTGTATTCACTCCAGTTCATACCGAACTGGAATTCCTGTACGATACCTGTTACAACGCCGATGGCAAAGTTGATCAAAAATAGCTTTCCCCAAAACTTGGACATCTTGCGCCAGGTTTCATCATTAGTTTGATAATAACGAGTTTGCATAAACGCCACGAACCAGCCCATCCCCAAGGTCAATGGGACGAAAAGCCAATGGTAGATGGTGGTCAGGGCAAATTGCAATCGAGAGAGTGCGACTATATCCATTTTTGTTCTCCAAAAAAGATAAATATTTTGAATTTATTTACACGATGTGATTTAGTGGACTGGGATGTTTGGTTGCTTACTCCTTTGCGTGATCTTTACACGTTTCTTTTTCTTGACTTGTGGCTGGGCAATGCCTAACTGAATTAATCCTTGCGCTGATAGCGCTTCCTGTGTCAGGTCGTCAAACGTGATTTGTTCCAACTCCCGCATCATCATCGACTGGAGCCTTGCCCAACGGTGACGGACGGGACATTTGTTGTCAAATGGACATTCCCCTGTATCAACAAGACAATCTGAGATAAAAAACTTGCCCTCGATTAGTTCAACGATCTGCCGCAGATTGATCTCACGCGCTGGTCGGGCGAGTTTCAATCCGCCATCGCGACCAGGAAAGGTGAGGATGAAACCTCCGCGTGCAAGGCTTGCCACGATGCGCTGGGCAAGCGCCGGAGGAATCAGCATCTCTTTCCGAATTTTGGATGTAGAGACAAGCTCATCTTGTCCTCGTTTGGCCAACGAAAGAATGACACGAATTGCGTAATCGGTTTGTCGGTTGATGCGAATCACATTTTCACCATTAACTTTGAGAAAAGCTGTAAACGATTACCAATAGTGTAAGAGTTATGTCGCAAACTTGCATGTGAAATAAATCACAAAAAAGGCTGACAAATGTACTAACTATATTACGAAGCGTGCAATATTTGGTACCTGTGCTGGCTACTTGGTTAATCCGCCCAGAATTGAGCGGTAAAAGAGGGTTATCACGCTGTTTTTCCCTCATATTTTTCCTGGGATGTTTTTTACAAGCGAAAATGAGCCACCTTGGGAGAAAAGGATGATCCCCTAGTCGGAATTCCTGTAAAATAAAACAAAAAAACTGACGGATGAGTCAAGTAGCCAGCACAAGCCAGCACAGGGCCAAAGTCCGCACGAAAACGGTTTGCCTGCGTATGTCAATCCTATCTGGTATACTTTTCAAAAGTTACATCACTTCATTTGTTTCTCTATCTTACTTTTGGAGAATATTTTGCATCAACGCATTTTAGAAGAAATCCGCGACAAGGTTCGGTTGCGACAATACATCATGACTCTTCCTGCCGAAGAAGAAATGAGCGATGATGAGTTAAGTATTTTTGACATTGAGCGATGTATTCTTACTGGTGAAATTATTGAGCGTCAAAAAGACAGCAATACTGGTGAATGGAAATATTTGGTTGAAGGTCAATCTATTTCTAACGGTAAAATCGTAGTTGTTGTCAAAATAAGCCCTACTGAAAAATTGGTTTTTATAACGACCTATCGTTTATAACAAGCAAAGGTGAGAACTATGATTTGCGACATTTGCGGTAAAGAAGGCGCTCGTATTCGTCAAGTTACCCGTAATTACGGTAAAGGCGAAAATTTATTGATTATTGAAAATATTCCAATAGTTACTTGCCCCCATTGCGGTGAAAGTTATTTCACCGCGGAAACATTACATGAAATTGAGCGAATTAAACTTCATCGGCAAAGTTTTGCAGCAAAGCGGGAAGTAGCAATTGCAGAATTTGCGTAATCGCCAAATATCGGCAGGCTGACAAAGCGTGCTGTGTCCTGATAAATCAGACCGCACCTGCGGTGGGTGCAGGTGTCGTCTGCTTACTGGTCGCGAAGCGAGTCTACATCAAGTAAGGGACTGGTGATCGCCGGGCTGCAGGCACATCCCGTCTGAGCCATTGACAGGCTGGCAGTGGTGATCTATTGCTACGTGCAGTCTGCGAAATACCACTACCCGCGCAACCTCTTGCCAATACAAGTCAACGTCAGAGGTTCGTTTATCAGCAATGATCGTACGTCCTGCATCGTGGCGGAGTCAGTCGCCTGGCACACCTCTGAGGCGATTCGCATGGACGCAGAACGGGTGATATTCAATTTGACTTCAGGGAAGCAGTTGACGAACCAGTGGCCCACGAAAACGGAGATGAGCCTGCCGCTCAATGGGGAGGCTCTGCACGTGGAATATTAATGTCTAAAGATCAACGGTGATTGAGTTGAAAAGAAAGTCGCCAAACTCATTCCTCCGTGGCGCGGCATATAGATAAAAAAGACGTTCTCGTGAGAGAACGTCTTTTGCGTTTAATGGGTTGAAGAAGTTTTAGCGTCGCGTCTGAATTCTAGGGTGAATGCTGAGTCCGATTACCAGATCAAGGTTCTCATGCAGGCTTGGTTTCTGAGAATTCTGTGTTAAGAGTTTTTGCATTACGGAACTTCGGCTGTTTTTATGACCAACTTTACTTCATCAATAAATAGTTTTATCCCACCTACATTTCCGTGCGGTATTTGAAATTCGTTGGAAAAGAAAATCGCGCAACTCATTCGTCCGCAGTGCGGCATCTGGATAAAATAGGCGTCTTCGTGTGATGGCGCTTTTGCGTTTAATTGAATCCCAGATCAGTATGATCTTACAAGATCAAAGCCAACCAGCGGACGCATCACATCGAAGGCAAGCCTTGGTGGATTGCATCGCAGTTATTCGCGTACGATATACCTGAACTGACCTACATCTTTGTAGGTCAAGAAGTAAACGACCAAGGGTGAATATTATTTATCGATGATCAGGATATGAAATCGAATTGTGTTTTGTTGCTTGTGATCGGTGTGTTTTCCAGAAAACGATTATCCAAATGATCCCAGTGAGAATTCATAAAATAAACCGAGCCCAC
>CAIWRB010000048.1 GCA_903914955.1 uncultured Chloroflexota bacterium
ACGTCTGGTGCTCAAGTTTGGGCTTGGACCAGGTTAGTGCGTTTCGACCTTTCCATTTTTATGTGCGTCAGGTGGTATATCTATCGCAACCTCCTTTTACAACACTAATTTATTTAGGAATATCTGATTTTGGAAAGTACGTTCAAATCAGACCAGGGAATTCGATCTTTCCCTTATTGCTAATTTTAGAAACTATATCTTATCGCAACCTCCTTTTTATTTCCTGATTTCATCATACAACAATAAAAGACTTCTTACATTAAAAATTCCTATTAGTTTTGTAATCTCGTGGTTTCTAAAAATATTCAAATGACCTGTTCATTTTAGATAGTTCCTGATAGCGCAATGCGGTAGAATTTAGGATATGAGAAAAATTGCCGTCCTTGGAATTGGTCAAATAAAAATTGGCGAGCATTGGGAAAAATCTTTACGTGAGATTGGAGGCGATGCCGCCTTTGCTGCCATGCAGGATGCAGGTCTCGAAAAAGTTGATTCTCTTTTTGTGGGCAATATGCTTTCGCCGGTGGTAAATGGACAGAATCAACTGGGAACTTTTTTTGCCGATTGGATTGGGTTGTGGAAACAGGAAGCTGTAAAAATAGAAGCCGCCTGCGCATCCGGAGCAGCCGCGTTTCGCGCCGCGCTGATGGCGGTTGCCTCTGGCGATATAGAGTCAGCGCTTGTGGTGGGTGTCGAAAAAATGACAGACAAAGCGGGCCGCGATGTCACTGCAGCACTAGCCACCGCCGCTGATGCAGACTACGAAGTAGATCAAGGCGTTTCTTTTGTGGGGATCAACGCACTGGTCATGCGGCGTTACATGCATGAATTCGGTTGGAAGCACGAAGACTTTGCGCCATTTTCCATCAACGCCCATGCGAATGCGATGCATAATCCTTATGCGCGTTTGCATGAAAAAATATCTGTCGACAAATTTGAAAAATCCTCGATGGTTGCAACGCCGATCAATTTATTAGACGCATCTCCGATTGGCGATGGGGCGGCGGCGATGGTCATTGTTCCTGCTGAGAAGGTGCAGCGAAAGCCGCGAATTATAGTGTCAGCTTCCGCTGCGGCAACGGATACGATCGCTGTTCATTCACGTAAAGACCCGTTATTTTTGCAGGCCGCATATGCTTCGTCAAAACGCGCTTATGAAATGGCAGGCATAACGCCAAACGATATTGATGTCTTTGAATTGCACGATGCCTTTTCCATCATGGCCGCACTTTCCCTCGAAGCCAGCGGATTTGCCGAAAGAGGCCAGGGTGTTAGACTCGCTCTCGATAACGAGATCAGCATTCATGGCCGGGTGCCCGTCTGTACTCGCGGTGGATTAAAAGCCCGTGGCCATCCAGTCGGCGCGACGGGTATGTATCAACTCGTGGAAGTCGTCCAGCAATTGCGCGGCGAGTGCGGGCAAACACAGGTGGATGGCGCGAAGATCGGTATGGCGCAAAATATCGGCGGCTCGGGGGCAACGATCCTGACACATATATTACAAAATGAGAATTAATAAGTCTTGATTCTTGAACCAACTTGCTATATACTAAAGAAATCGACCTATGTAGTATAAATTGTCAAGTTTCTTGGGAGGTGCTCATGGTATCGGAACGACGAAAATTATCGCGCCGAAATTTTTCTTATTATATGAGGGTTATGGACGATGCGACTGGCAAGCTGATTGGACATCTATCAGATATAAGTTCAAATGGTTTTAAATTGGATTGTCAAAAACCCGTTCCACTTAAGGTGGATTTTCGACTTCGAATTGACCAGACTGACCAGATCTCTACCAAGAGTTACATGTCTTTTTCTGCGCGTGCGGTATGGTGCCAGCTCGATCAATTTGACCCAAACACGTATAACGTTGGCTTTCAGATCGTGAATATGACTCCTTCGGACTATGATATATTTTTAAAAATGTTCAATACATATGGAATGCAAAAAAATCCCCGCCAGGATAATAATCCAAATTAGCCCCAGTGATAAAGAACTGTACATGGTCATCCAACCCCGTGAAAGCGGGTTTTTTTTATCCGGTGTGTTTGTGGTTTATACAATAGGCACTTAACCGTGTAAAATTATTCGATGAAAAAATTTTTGCGCTGGTTGATACACACCGTCTTAAAGATTATTACAAAAATAGAGGCGAAGGGTTATGAACACCTTCCTGAAAAGGGTGGATTTGTGATAGCTGTAAACCATCTGGGCTTTTTAGATACACCCATGGCCTTTTATGCGCTGGATAATTGGAATCTCTTTATCCCAGTTGCTGAAAAATGGGGAGAGATCCCGATCCTTAAATGGCTGGGCAAGCAGCTCAACTTAATTTTTATTGATCGTTTTAACCCCGATCTTAAATCCATACGTGAAATGATGAAACGTATGGAGGAAGGCCAAACTTTGGTAATAGCCCCAGAAGGCACGCGCGCCCGCGATGAGAAAATGGCGCAGGGCAAACCAGGTGTTGCTTATTTGGCTTCAAAGATGGGCTGGCAGATCGTCCCAGTAGCGATTAGTGGTACAGAGGATCGCGTAATTTTTGAAAACCTCAAGCGGTTCCGCAGATCAGATATTTTGATCACTGCGGGAGAGGCGTTTGGCCTGCCATCATTTCCAAAAAATAGGCGCGAAGAGACCCTGCAGGAGTTTACCGACGAGATCATGTGTCGAATTGCGGTGATGCTGCCAGAGAAGAATCGAGGTTATTATACTGGGCATCCACGTTTGGTGGAATTGTTGAGTGCAAAAAATAAACCATGAAATATAAAACCCTACGATCCCTTGTACGTTTTATTATGAACATCATCGCCGATGTGGAAGTGGTCGGCATGGAAAAAATTCCACAGGGCAATGTGATCCTCGCCGCGAATCATCTCGGACGTTTGGACACGGCTGTCTTGATATACGCGATTGACCGTGACGATATTATTATGGCTGTTGCTGAAAAATATAAGGACCACCCCTTATTTGGGGCTATAGGCCGCGCTGTGGATGCGATTTGGTTGAATCGTTTTGAAGCGGATTTTGCCGCGTTGCGTGAGATTTTGGCGAGGATGCAAAGAGGTGGATTAATGGTCATCGCTCCTGAGGGAACGCGTTCGAAAACGGAAGCGCTGCAGGAAGGCAAAATGGGAGTAGCATTTTTGGCAAGCAAAAGCGGATATCCAGTCTTGCCTATTGCGCTCACTGGCACGGAAGATCGCGGCATTATTTCAAACCTCAAACGGTTTCGTCGTACTAAGATCAAAGCAGTAGCCGGGGATTTGTTTACCATTGAAATTCCCAAAGGGAAGGGACGGGAGCAGGCTATGCGTGAAGCGACTGACGAGATCATGTGTCAGATTGCGTCGAATTTGCCTGAGAGTTATCGTGGAGTTTACAAAGATTTTCCGAGGGTGAAAGAATTAATTGGAATTTGATTTTATTCACAGAACTTACATCCCCGCTTCTCAGCCTCGACGATGGCCTGGTCGCTGGACCAGAAAAAATTTTCCTCGCCGATGGTTTTTACGAGACCGCCGCGTTCCATCATGTTGCGCGCGTTGTCATGAACACCTGCAAACATGAGCGTGCCGCCCTGTTTGTGTAACCGCTCATACAGGCGGTGAATGGATTCGAGTCCCGCGGTATCGATCAAGGACACACCACGCATCGACAGAATTAAAGCGTGGGTATCTCCCAGATTTGCAAATGCTTCGTTGAATTGACCTGTCGCCGCGAAGAAAAGCGGCCCGGTAAGAAAGCCCACGCGCACGTGCTTGCATTTTCCTTCCGTTTCAATTCCCCTTTGTTTCAAGCGTTCAATATCCACTTCCTGCACGTTGATGTCAATGCTGGCAATCTTGTTCAGGAAAACTGCTCCCGCCAGAAAAGTGCCGAGCAGGATGGCTTGCGTTAGGTCTAACACAATGGTCGCGAGCATTGTAATGGTGAAGGCGATCATATCGGTTTTAAAGCGGTTGCCAAACATGAACTTGATCGCATCCCATTCGTTCATGCGCACTGCAGTGACCATCAAGACGCCAGCCAGCGCCGCAAGTGGAATTCGTTCCATAAAGGGGGTCAGCAGGAACATGGAAAGCAGAATTCCTACGGCGTGGATGATGCTGACCAGGCGGGTCTGTCCGCCTGATTTGATTCCTACGCTGGTACGCGCAATTGCCGCCGTGGCTGGAACCCCACCAAAAAAAGGGATGAGCATGTTGCCAATGCCTTGCGCGACGAGTTCCTGATTAGCCTGTAATCTTATACCGGTCATATTGGAACCTACTGCTCCGCATAATAATGATTCGACAGCGCCTAATGCTGTGATCGTTAGTGTGGGGGCTATGAAGTCGGATAAATTGCTGAATGGGATGTGAGAAAAATCCAGACGGTCTGCGAGGAACAATGTGCGGGGGATGGTTCCAATTATTGGGACTGACCAATTCAATAGGTAAGTGAGAAGCGTCGCGAGGATGATCCCCAGCAGTGAAGCGGGGAAGCGCGCGTTCCATTTCGCTGGCCACAACAGCATGCTCCCAACTACGATCAATCCGATGAGCATGGTTTGCCAGTTTGGTGATAATCCATTGGAAAAATAGCCGAATAATTTTTGCGCAGCGGTTTCTGTGCCTGGGGTTTTAATGCCGAGGAAATTATCGATCTGGCCGATAAAGATGATGAGCGCGATGCCCGAGGTAAAACCGCTGATGACAGGTGCGGGGATGAATGCGATGAAACGGCCAAGGCGCATTAGGCCGACGATAAATAGGATTACACCTGAAAGCAGGCCTGCAATCCAAATCCCTTCGAGGCCGTATCTGGAGACGAGCACGATCAATACTGCAGACATCGCGCCTGTGGGACCTGATATCTGATAGGGCGCGCCGCCGAGTAGTCCCATGATGATGCCTGCGAGAATGGCTGTGACCAAGCCAGCTGCGGCGGTTGCTCCTGATGCGACACCGAATGCAAGGGCAAGCGGTAATGCGACCGCGGCAACAGTCAGACCTGCCAGAAGATCCTGTTGAAATTTTACAAACGAATATTCTGAGAACTCGTCTTTATAGAGACGGGCAAGTGAACGACGTGGCATGTTATATTTCTCCAGGCAATTAATTTTTCCAAAGGCTCAATGCTCCCCCAAGGCGTCCTTTGTTAATGTTGATATTTTATCACTGATGATTTTGTTTGCGAACAGATTTTTCAGATGGATTGATCGTTTGCCTTTCCATTGTAGCCGGATAAGCCAGTAAAAGAAAAATAATAACTTGCAAGTCCAGCGGATTTGCAAGTTATTATTTTGGTTGGAATACAACGATCGGAATATGGCGTGATGTCATTTTCTGATAGCGCAAATAAGGCGGATGCCGCTCGGTGGCGAATTTCCACAGCTGGGTGTACTCGTCTCCTTCTGCGTCGTGGGCTTCGGCTTGAATTGTCTTTCCATTTAGCTGTAGCGTTGCACGCGGATTTTTTAGTAAATTCAAATACCAATCTGCATTTTTCTCTTTTCCCCAATTGGAGGCGACGATAAAATAATTCCCTTCGTGGAAGAAATAGGCAATTGGAATCAAATGCGGCTGACCCGATTTACGCCCAACGGTGTTTAAGATCAGGATGGTTTGTGTGCCGAGTTTGCTGCCGATCCGTCCATTGCTGATTCTGATCAGCAATGTATTAGTTGTCATGAACCATTTAAGAAAAATATTTTTCATTGTATCCACTCGAATAAGTCATCCCTTCGGGATTTTGATTCCCTTTTAGGAAATCGGTTCGAACATTCCATCCAGGTGTAGATAGTAGGTTTCAACTTTCAGGTTGGGGAACAACGCTTTGATTTTTGTTTGCGCATCCGCTAGATCATGTTTGTGACGTTTGTATGTCCCGTCGCGTCCATAGGCACGGCAGTCTTCATGGTTGATGAGACACACCGTTTCAATGCTGTGGATTTGAACCGCGAGTTGAACATATTTCAAGATCACCTCGTAATCATGTACGCCGCCTGCCAGCGCGATGATATCGAAGTTGTCATATCCAAAGTGGACAGTGATCCACGGTTGCAGAAATTTTTGCAGGCGATAATCCATGCAGTGGACAACCAGTGCGTCGCAATGGATGATTGGTTTTTTAACTGGCATGTTTACCTGTCATTAAAGAACCTCACCTTCTCCGCGTTTCAAAAACTTCCCGTCACCAGATTTGCCAAGCCATTGTTCACCATCCACGATCAATTTTCCGCGCAGGAAAACTTTTTCAGGGTAGCCTATCAAGTCCCAGCCTTCATACAAGTTGTAATCTGTGCGTTGATGCGATTGCGCCACGCCGTACTTCACTTTCTTTTCCGGATCCCAGATGACAATGTCTGCATCTGCGCCGGGAGTGAGTGTACCTTTGCGCGGATGCAATCCGAATATTTTGGCAGGGTTCGTGCAATTATAGGCAACGAATTGATTTGCTGTTATGTGTCCCGCCCGCACACCGTATGTCCACATGATCGGCATTCGATCTTGAACGCCCGGCAGGCCGTTCGGGATTTTTGTGAAATCGTTTTTTCCTAATTCTTTTCCTGAAATTGCAATCTCTTTGCCTTCATACATGATCGGTTTTGTACCGTCATAATAAAAGGCGCAATGATCCGTGCCGATGGTTTGCATTATGCCGTCATGAAGTCCTTCCCATAAACGCGTGTTGTCTTGTTCAGTTCGCATTGGCGGCGAGCAGATCCACTTTGATCCGTCCGTACGACGCAGGTGATCTATCGTGAAGAATAAATATTGCGGACAAGTCTCGCCCATCACTTTGACTCCGCGCTCGCGCGCGTATTTGAGCATATCCACTTCGCCGCCCGCATTCATATGCACGATGTAAACTGTCGCATCGGATTCTGCGGCCATGCCTGCCACACGTAAAGTGGATTCGACTGCGCCCCAACTGGGTCTGGTCAATGCGTGCCATTCGGGGGAAGTGTGCCCCGCTGACAGCGCATCCGCTACGAGAGTATCGATCACGTCACCGTTTTCGCAATGCGCCATGACCAGCATTCCATTCTCTTTTGCGATTCGCATGGCTTTGAAAATTCCGCCATCATCGAGGCGCAGTTTTCCATTGTAGGCTGTGAAGACTTTAAGTGTTGTAATTCCCATTTCACGCAAGGTCGGGATTTCCTTCGCGACAGTATCGTCGAAATGGGTTAGGTTCATGTGGAAGGAATAATCGATCGCGGCTTTTGCGGCTTTCTCCATCCAAATATCGACCGAACGTTTAAAGCCCTTTGGCTCCTGAACGACAAAGTCCATCACGGTGGTTGTCCCGCCGAATGCTGCGGCTTTGTGACCGGTGTAATGGTCATCAGATGAGACAGTGCCAAACATCGGAAGATCAAAATGGGTATGTGGATCAACACCGCCGGGCATGATCATCTTTCCAGTAGCATCTACCAGGTGTGCAGAATCAGCCTCGAGATTAAGTCCGATGCGGGCAATCTTTTCATCCTCGATCAAAATATCCCCTTGAAAAGATTCAAAGGCTGTTACGAGCGTTCCGTTCTTTATAAGAGTGTCCATTTTTATTTCTCCAGTGATTCAAGAGCGTATAGTCCGTCTGTGAGTAGGAGATACAGTCGTCCGGGTATTATCGCGCCGCCAAGTAGCGCGGCCGGCGATTCAATTGAAATGTCCCAGGTGGGAGTGTCTGCGCCGGGAGCAATGTTTATGCAATTCACCCGCACAGTTGTGGAGCCACACAAATAGGCCTCGCCCTTTTGGCCAATGGCAATCACTTTTGGAGAGGGGTTTTGAAATGAGTAATTCCCAATGACCCGGCTTTGCGCATCCAGCCAGATCATGCGCGTTTCTCCAAATTGCATGGTGTAGTAAAACCAGGTTAGGCCATCCTTCGTCACACCTTGATCATAGGGTAGCAATAGGACAGTGCCATCATGAATCCATGTCTGGCGCGAGTCGATCTTTAGGTCAGCACCGTCAAGGTGCCAGCCAATAATTTCGTGGCCAAGTCTGTAATAATTTTGTCCGTTTGCCCCACTGAAAAAAGAGGGGTCTGTGAAAAGGATTTCCTGAGTATTTGCGATCGAAATTGTTTTGAGCTCACCGCTGTCTGTCTGAATGGCGCTGTTTTTGAGGAAGATCAAACTTTGATCGGGGCTGAGCCGGGGCGGTTCTTCGAGATATGTGTCTGCGGCGATAGTTCTCCAGAGTGATTTGCCATCGGGAGACAGTGCGACGACTGTGTCCACCGCTGTTAGATAAATATTGCCTTTTGCGTCTACCAGCGGACCCGAGGTCGCCTCTCTTCCAGTTGAAGCGCGCGTACGCCAGAGGCGAATCCCGTTTTCGTCGAATGAGGTTACATATCCTTTCACATCTGCGACAATGATACGGCCATTAGAATCCAATGCAGGCGCTCCGACTGCGATCTCATCCAGCGGTGCTTTCCAAACTATTGTGCCATCTGAGCCAATTGATATTAATGATTTTTCTTTTGAGGAAACAAAGATCGTGCCATCTGCATTGACTGATGGTTTGCCAACTGCCCCGCCAGCCAATGGTACATTCCAAATACTCTTCGGACCAGAGTCCAGACTGAGTGGAACCCACATCGTTCCGTTTCCATCGTGCCGGTCGGAAGCCCATAACGGTTGAGTCCCGCTGGTTTCAATTGTGGTTTCTGAAGCTGCTAGCGGTTTTACATATAACGAGTTCATGGCCAGCCATGAGCCGAGGAGAATCGTCAGAATTACAGCAGCTGTTACAAGTGTGCTACTGTGTGATTCGATCCAAAATAAGAGGGGACGGAGCAGATGGTCTTCGAGCCATTCTTCAATTGCTTCGGATAAAAATCTAGAGTGACGTTTTCCGCGCAGCCACTCCTGACTCATACGCAGGCGTAAGCCTGCGCCTAACAGGTTGAATCCCAATACTCCAATGAAGATCATGCTTCCGACGACAATCATAGTGGAAGGATCGGTTATCTTTACGAGGGAAGAGGAAATCATTTGCCCGAGTTCGGGCAGGCCTTCAACATTTACTGCATTAAAATCTGAAATTTCCACCCAAATGCCACCGCCGATATAATAACCAAGGAATCCCAATTCTGCAGAAACGAGCAATGTGCTACTGATCTCAAAAGCAAGCAGCATCCATAAAAGAGACATGACCTGGCGTAGAATGTGGGAATACAAGATGCGACGGTCAGATGCGCCGAGTGCGCGCGCAGCTTCAATGAAAGTTTGAGTCTTGATCATTCTAGTTTGTTCGCTCACCAGGCGGGCTGTTTCTGCCCAGCCGGTTAGTCCCAGCCCGAAGATAAACGCCCATAATCCATGGTCGATACCGATCATGAAAATGCCGATCAGTGCGGAAATCAAAATTGGAATCGATATCGCTGTTGAAAGGAGGGATTCAAGGAATCTGCCTTTTCGTCCTTCCGACCAGCCGATGGTCATACCAAGAATCAATCCTAAAAGAAGCCTGACTCCTGCAACTGTGATAACCATGATCATGGTTGGCCTGACTGCCCACAAGATGCGGCTCAACAAGTCACGACCGTAGCGGTCAGTGCCAAGTGGATAGCCTGGAATAGCAAATGCTGGGTAGGGCGGTGTTCGGATCTTCCCTTCCACTTTGAGGGCGTAGTTTTCCTTCATCGGGTTTTGTGGCGCGAAGGAAGGGCCGAAGGTAGCAAGAAATATCATAAAAACAACAAATATTGAGCCAATCAACAAAGGCCAGTTTATTTTTTTTAGTTGCGATTGCTGGCCGCTGAATGATCTTATCGTGGAATTCCTGGTCATGCTGATATGCCCTTTATTTTTATTTCCGAATCAGTGCGCAGACGCGGGTCGATCATTCGGCTGAGAAATGTGGCGATAAAGTCGACCAGCAGGAAGATGCCAACTAGCATTGTTAGGACGGCGGCGATCATTGGCGGCGCCAGCAGGTCACCAGAAAGTGAATTTTTGCTTAATATTGATGCGATTAATTTACCCATGCCGGGCCAGTTGAATAAACGTTCGATAATGATCAGTTCAGCTATCATGATCCGTAGGGATGCGGCGATCGTCAACACGACCGGTGCCAGAATACTTCGAAAGGCGAATTTTCCTTTTATTTTTTGAAACGTATGGCCGAAACTCAAGGCCGCGACCACGTATTGCTTTTCCATTTCTTCAGAAAGTAGTCCGGCCGTTACTTGCGCGATCTTGACGGTTGGTTGGATAACTAGTGCCAACACAGGCAGAATCAAATGCGCATCCCAGCCAAACCCTTGGAATGGGATCAGCAGAGTTGCAGTTGACATTGCGTAAAGCATAATGCCAATGAAAAGTGCGATCAAAAGAATGGCAATGTAAAAACTCGGTAAGGCGAGCCCAATGGTTGAGATCAAGGTTAACCATGCTGCAACCCCGTTTTTGGAGCGGCGTACAGCCAGGCGCCCGAGTGCGATACCAAGAATAATGCTAATGGTCATGGCGATCCCGATCAGTCCTGCGCTTGCTCCACCGAATCGCGAAATATTGACTAATACTGGTTCTCCTGTAAATGTTCTGCCAAAATCGCCTTTGAAAATATTATGTAAATAATCGAAGTATGCAGGCAAAACAGGGGGCAGTTTGTTCGTGCCGAGCGAATATGGATCGCTGGCCGTTACGAACGGAGCGGTTGAAAAGGCAAATGCGAAACCAATAAAATTCGCCAATAATAAAATTATGGGAAAAATAGTAATGCGGCGAAGTGCAAACTGCAACATGATCTCTCCGAAGGTAGTTGATCTAAATAATCCTTCTCTATTATAACTGGCAGGTGTTATCTGTAAAATGAGCCTATGATTGAATCCTGATATAATTTCAAGGATGAATTCCAAACGTTTTTTTATTTTGTTTATTGTGACGTGTTTGCTGTTGGTAGGAGTATGGCTTCCAGCCGGCGCTGCACCTAATTTTCAACAGCAGCCCTCAACCCCCACTCCCGGCGCAGATGGTCGTATCATTTATATCGTGCAACCCGGCGATAGTTGTATCCGTGTTGCGGTTTTGAATGGTATTTCGGTTGAGCAGCTTCGTCAGTTAAATTCAAAACTGGATGAGAATTGCACGCTCGTTGAAGGACAGGAATTGTTGGTTGGGATTATCTCCGTTGCGGGCACTCCAACCGCCGGACCCTCTCCCACGCTTGCGCCGCCTACGGCCTCTCCCACGCCTTTTACAGGCACGACCGAAATTTGTATTTTGCTCTTTGAAGATTCAAACGGCAATGCCATTCGCGAAGTGACAGAGCCAGCGATCGCCGGCGGTGCAGTCAGTGTGACAGAGAACAACGGTGAATATTCCGCCCAGCAGGATACGATCATTCCCGCAGACGCTGCGGCATATCAGGGAATTTGTTTTTCCGATGTCCCCGAAGGTAGTTACAACATTACGATGGGTGTTCCAGATAATTACAACGCAACAGTGAATTTGGATTATTCTCTCGTTGTACATGCCGGTGACCGTGCGGAGGTGGGGTTTGGAGCGCAGTCGAAAGATGTGGTCGTCGACCCTGCCTCACAACAAACTGAGACCCCAGAAAAAACTCCCGTTATCGGGATTTTTGGTGGCTTGCTTTTATTGGGCGGCGCTGGTTTGGGTTATTATGCGTGGCGCTCAGCTAAGCCGGAAAGAAAATTACGTGGTATGCTAAGGAAGTAGTAAATGTAAAGAGGATCTTTCTAAGGTCCTCTTTTTTTTATCCTGAAAGTCTTTCGGTGAATGGGGGAGAATCCTAAACTTGATATTTTCTCCCGATGAAATAATGTTCCATATCCTTTATGGCGGGAGAAATTGTACCCGGGATATTTGGAATTTAGTTCGCACATGAAATCATCGCGTGCGGTCTTGGCGAGGATGGAGGCCGCGGCGATGCTCAAGGAGAGTTGGTCGCCTTTTACGAGCGCGGCTTGGGGAATATCCAATTCGGGGAGTTCGAGTCGGAAATCGGTCAATAAAAAATCTGGGAAGCAATGAAGCATTTCCAATGCGCGGCCAGCGGCGAGACGTGTGGCCGGGACTATCCCAAATTGATCAATTTCATCTGCGGACGAAAAGCCAATGCCCCATGAATGAACAGTTTCTTTGATGAGCGGTGCGAGTTGGTGGCGTTTGCGGGGAGTCAACTGTTTGGAGTCACGGACCCCTCTCAAAGTTTGAACGAGGTGTGGATCGTTATCTGGCAGGATGATCGCACCGACGCAGACTGGTCCGGCTAGCGCGCCCCGCCCCGCTTCATCCAATCCGGCGATGTGTTTGCAGGAAGGCCAGAGATTGTATTCGTAGGAGAGATCAGGGGGTGAGATCATATCGGCCGCGGAGCGAGTTGATGTGGATGCGGAAGATATCGCCGATCATTCGCAAGGCATCTCGTACGGCACTCACTTTGCTGTCAGGATCAAAATACCACTGGATGGGAACTTCCTTGATTCGTAAATGCTTTCGACGAGCGAGGTAAAGAAGTTCAATATCGAATGACCATCCCATGAGGGTTTGTTGACGAAAGAGATCTTCAGTGACATCGGCGCGAAAACATTTGAAACCGCATTGGGTATCGTTCAAGCCTGGCAGGATCAATGAGCGAATGGCAAGGTTGATGGCGCGTCCACCCCAATGACGATATGGTGGTTCGTTATAACGGATCGCCCCGTTTGCTTCCCGCGACCCAATTGCAATATCAAAATCATTGAGAACAGGGGGGGTGAATTTTTGCAGTTCTTCGATCGGCATGGAAAGGTCGGCATCGCAAATAAAACGGTATTCTCCACATGCTTCCAACATGCCACGCCGCACGGCGTGGCCTTTTCCGCGTTGATCTTCATGGACGACTATTAGGTTTGAGTGTTGTGCTATGAATTCACGCGCCAGTTCCAGTGTGCGATCTGAGCTTCCGTTTTCAACAATAATAACCTCGGAAGCATAGGTTTGATCTTTAAGAAACTTAAAAATCTGCTCCAGAGTGCGGGGCAGACGTTTCTCTTCGTTATGAGCAGGAATGACAATGGATAAAAATATAGATGCCAAGGGAAATTACATATTTAAGTAGATCACAATTCCAAACCCAGCGATGACACAACACTCGATGATGAACATGCCAGCCAACAAAATGGCCTGTCTATTGGTTAAGCCTAGGATTTTACCTTTGCTCGAATCAGTTTTTGGATGTTGTTGGATGGAAGGGTTGGTTTCACGCATGTTTTGAAGGGCAGGTTCAGGCGCAAATGGAGGATCCCCTTCCTCGAACGCGAAGTCAAACTCACTGGGGTTGAATGTTTGTGCCGAATCAGATGCGTCGAAAATTGCTTTTGCACGTGATACAGGCTGAGGATCAGTCTTGCGGACAGCCGGCGGAGCAGACGCGGCAGGTTTGGGTTCCTCTGGTTTGCGCGGTTCGATAATGCGGTCTGCTAGATCATAGATTGATTCTGAACGCCAGACGGGGTTTGCCTGTGCCAGTGAGCCGGCAAATTGCTTGATCGCGTCACTCATTACCACGCGCACCGCAGGTCGCAAGGAATCAATATGCGCCCCGGGGTCGCTTGCGATTAGGACTGGCTCAACGGGTGTGGGCAGGTTGATTTTTTGTGTAGCCAAATACTTTTGGAGCGCGCGCGCCCGTTTTATAACAATATCGATCAAATTGATATTGGCGGGTTGTGAGAGCCCATAATTAATATTATTCCATTGATCGCCCTTTGCTTCAAACTGCCCTTTTAAGGGTGTAACATGGATCACTGAGATCCCGCCCGGGCCGATCAAAATGATCGGAATCACAACTTCGATATTAGGTAGGGTGAAGTTACGAATCAGTACAAAACCTTTTTCAAGCGTGCGATCCAATTGAGCGATCACTACTTTTTGGGATTCCAACTCGGAGAACCACTTCAACCCGTATTTCAGCGTTCCCTGAGCGCGACCGGAAATGCTGATATTGCCTGCGGCATCCTGAAAGGGGGTTTTATCAATGATCTTCATTTATTTCACTTTTAGTTAGAAAGATGGGACTTTCTCAAGGTCATCGCGGGTCGCATTCTTACTTGTGGCAAGCAACTCACGGTCATCCTGTTTTAAGATCATGATGGGCTTGCCAATTGCAAATGTACTGGCGTGTAATTCTTCACGCGTACCGGTTACATATTGTTCGCCTTTTTGCAGGCGTTCCAAAAGTGTTTTGCGGTCTACTAATACGCGATCCGAAAATGTAGCTCCGCGCCGTTGATATGCACGTACCATTGTGATCTGTCCATTTTTATATCGGACGGCTTCGATGACACCATCAATTTTTTTGTTCATTGGCTTTCCTCTCAGACAATTTTAGCACATACAGGATTAAATCACGAAGACACGGGTAACAGAGAAATTAACTCCGTGACTCCGTGTCTCTGTGGCTTGGTAAGTAAACATTCTGTCGGGGCGAGAGGATTCGAACCTCCGACC
>CAIWRB010000049.1 GCA_903914955.1 uncultured Chloroflexota bacterium
GCCCACGCTTATCGGCTGTAAATTTTTAATGAACCGAAGATTTTTTACTTTCTTCGTTTGCTTTGCTGTGATCAGCGAAGCCTTGAATTATGACACAGTTTTTACACCTCTGTCAAATTTCTTGGTGCCGGATAGTTCCGCGTTCAAGACCCCTCGTTCAGTTGGGTTCAAGATTGTATATCAAGCACCTAAGGGGACGCGCGCGTCAGAGCTAAGACGGCGCACGGCGCGCTTGGGGCCGCACGGAAAGGAATATTTATACGTCAAGGGGATTGACTCGTTTTCTCAAGCATCCACCCCATCGAAGATTGGATACTCTTCAAAACACAGCTCAATTCACTCCCTCCTAGCACTTAGACTCGATACCTGTCCGATGTACTGCCCAGTCTTGAAAGAAGTGCCCCTGCTATGTCGAGCAATGGCAAAACTTCATCTGCAGCGCCATGAAGAATGGCCTCTCGGGGCATACCAAACACAATGCAACTTGCTTCATCTTGAACGTAGTTATAGCTACCGGCGTCTTTCATTTCCCTCATTGCCTTTGCTCCATCATTTCCCATTCCTGTCAGCATGATACCGAACGCGTTGCGCCCCACAACATGTGCCGCTGACTTGAACAGCACCTCCACAGAAGGTCTATGTCTATTGACCAATTCACCATCCTCAACAACGCAAACATAGTTTGCGCCGCTCTTATCCACACGAAATTGTTTCCCCCCCGGCGCAATGTACGCATGACCAGGGAGCATTCGCGCGCCATTGACGGCCTCACCCACTTCAATCCGACACAAACTGTTGAGTCGCGCAGCAAAACTAGCAGTAAAGCCCGGTGGCATATGCTGCGTAATTGCAATAGCAGGTGAATCGGCCGGCATGCGCAACAGCACCTCCTTGATGGCCTCTGTACCTCCCGTTGACGCGCCTATACAAATAAGCTTTTCAGTTGACAGACGGCCAATGGCCGCGGGGGCTGGCGTTCGCTCACCCATATGCGAATTAGTCGGAAGCCCTGACACTCCCTGACTCGGCTGTGTAACTCTCCGAATATGGGCTGACGCCGCAATTCTGACCTTTTCGACAATTTGCCCAGCGAGCTCACTGATGCCATCCGCTATCCCCATTCTCGGTTTGGCGACAAAATCTACAGCGCCAAGCTCCAAAGCGCGCAGTGTGACCTCAGCCCCTCTTTCGGTCAAAGTCGAGATCATCACCACCGGCATAGGACGAAGTCGCATTAACCTCGACAGGAAATCGATTCCGTCCATCTTTGGCATTTCGATATCCAAAGTAATCACATCTGGGTTGAGTTCCCGAATCATTTCCCTTGCGATCAATGGATCATTTGCAGCACCAACACACTCCATGTCGCTCTGGCGATTTATTATTTCTGCCAGTAAACCACGCACCAGCGCAGAATCATCGACGACCACGACTCGAATTTTCTTCAA
The DNA here is from genome assembly GCA_903914955.1 of uncultured Chloroflexota bacterium. Classification (GTDB taxonomy): domain Bacteria; phylum Chloroflexota; class Anaerolineae; order Anaerolineales; family Villigracilaceae; genus Villigracilis. Next base: position 1,449 of record CAIWRB010000049.1, read on the forward strand.
GCTCACCTCTCAAAAAAGATCTACTGACCCACCGGCATTTGACTTTGCAACGGAAGCGGCGTTACCACGTCGCTCCTCAACCGCCAATGTCTCTGGGTGGGAGTGCGCTAACCGTTTTACAAGCGCCTTCCCGGTGACCGGAAAAAAACAAACTTTTCGGGGATGAATGTCCAAGACATCTTGAGACACCACCGGGATCCGCTCAGTCGATAGATAATCCAATACAAATTGTGTATTCCGCTCCCCCACATTCATTGTGGTGAAGCCCGCCATGACTTGAGCTCCTCCGAAGATCTTGGCTTGCATGGTTTCCCTGCGCGCACCTAGCTTAAACATCTCGTTTATCAATAGCTCCATAGCGTAGGAACCGTACCTCCCGGAACCATCAAGACCATCCCCATCGGGCAACATGAAATGGTTCATTCCGCCCGTTCTTACTTTGCCATCCCAAATACATGCAGCTATGCACGAGCCCAACACAGTCATAACAACAAGATCTTCATTTGAGACGTAATATTCCCCTGGCAAAACTTTAACCGCGTCATATTGAAAGTGATGATCCGCATAGAAGAACGACGCCTCCCCCGGCTTACGTGGCTGCGCCTTTAGTTGATCGATTCTGGATGCTCTTCCGCTAGCCAAAATCTTGACTCCGGGCACGCCGCCCCCCACAGCTGCTTTGCTTACGGGAGTTGCAACACCATACTGGGGGAAATTCATGTTCACCTTGCAAACAAAGAAGTACAAACACCACTCTGAACAAAAGTTCAGGTCTTAGCGTCGCTCATAAACAGTCTTACCTTTGAGAACAAAAAGGTCCCGACAGTCACTAAAGTTTTCAGCATGCCCAACAAACAGAGTGGAACCCGGCTTCATGACCCGAAAAATTCGTTCAAGTACTTTTCTCTGCGTTGGCGCATCAAAATAAATCATTACATTTCGACAAAACACCACATCAAAGGGTTCCTTAAAGGGCCAGTCGTCATGAATTAAATTGATCATCAAAAAATCAATCATCCGCGATAACTCTGGCTTCACCCTAACCATCCCATCGTTTGCCCCTTTGCCCCGCAAGAAAAACCGCTGCATCCGTTGCGCGTCCACACCCTTCATACCCTCTAAGCGATAAACACCTTGCTGCGCAGACGCCAATACTTTCGAATCGATGTCACTTGCCGCAAGAGAGAATTGAGAATAGCCACCGAGCGCCTCAGAAGCTGCAATAGCAATTGAGTATGGTTCTTCCCCAGTCGATGCTGCGCTGCACCAAACACGCCAGGGCGCCCCCGTGGACCGAGATTTCAGCAAACTCGCGAACACATCAAAGTGATGATTTTCACGGAAAAAAGAAGTCAAATTGGTCGTCAATGCATTGACGAATTCTTGCCACTCTGGGATGTCCGCCGACTCCAGCCAACCCAAATAATCACGAAAACTCTGGTGGCCTGTTTCACGAAGCCTGCGAGAAAGCCTGCTATACACCATCGCATGCTTACCATCGTGAAGACTTATGCCGGCACGTTTATAAATCATCGACTGAACGCGATCAAAGTCTGCATCTGTCCAAGCAAACTCACGACCCTGCATTCCAACGGATGGGGTCGAAATAGTTTTTGCATGTGACATGCTCTTCGATTCAATCATTCCTAACCATTCGATCCAGCGACTTTCTCTTAGAAACTCTCATTCTGGTCCACTAACGAGGCCCATATCAGGCGCGGACATCAATCGCTCAATGTCAAGAAGAATCAACATCCGCTCACCCAATGAGCCAAGACCCAGAACCGCGCCACTATCGATGACGCTGTCTATATCAGGGGCTGCTTTTATACTATCAGGAGGCAACTCCATCACATCGCTAACTGAATCGACCACAACGCCAACAATCCTACTCCTCAAGTTAAGAATGATGACGACTGTGAAAGAGTTATATTCAACTTTTGAACAGTTGAATTTAAGCCGCATATCGACGATGGGAACTATCGTTCCTCGCAAATTTACCACTCCCTTAATAAAGTCCGGTGCA
>CAIWRB010000050.1 GCA_903914955.1 uncultured Chloroflexota bacterium
GAGGAGGAATCTATCATTCAAGCCATCGCAGATAAGCTGAGTGAACAGATCAACCAGGCGGTGGCTGCTTCGTTGATTGAGTTGTTCTCGATATTGAAGGAAAACAGAACAAAGCCGGCTGAACTACCTCGTCCTGATGAATTCCTGACTGCCGGCGACATGGCGGGGATTCTGAAGGTCAGCAAAGGGCTGGCATACCGAATGATACAAACAAAAGAAATAGCGTCATTTTCAATTGGAAAAACTGTGCGAGTCAGGCGGGAGGATATGGATGCCTTTATTCAGTCACATATGGTTCGATAACACCTGTAATAATCTTGAAAAAACACGTGTACACATTTGATATCAGATATAAATTCAGTAAGTCTACCCATAGGTAATAGGGGCGTGAAAAACGTCGCATAAGGGTGAATTGAATTGTTTCTGCCGCCTACGTGCTTTGACAATTCTCCTCATCATCCCTATAATCCCGACCGTTCCTACTTTCCACAATCCATCCCCTCTCTACAGAAGCCCAGCCATTCGCCGGGCTTCTTCCGTTGTATCCATTCTCCATATCCCCACAACTGAAAGGAAACCATACTCACGAATTCAAAATCATATCCATCGCATTTCCCGCACCAGATCTACAAGAAGTCGGCATGTTGAAAATATCCGTCTCTAAATTTCGCAGGCAAGGATGTACACAATCAATTGGGAAGTAGGAATAAAAAACCTTGCGGTATGAGCTAGGTTCAAGTCTCGTCAACATGCTCGCAGCAAATCCCGACACACCCTGATTCATAGGGCTGTGTCGGCAATTCGAATGCACGAATAAACCGTTCCATCCCTACACAGGAGGCACATTGAAACAATAGAACAATTGAATATCCCCTTAAGTCAAAAACGGGCGCTGTCCTGGGTTTATCCCAGGCGGCGCCCGTTTTGATTCTGCTCCACAGCGAGGACTCACCGGGGTGAGAGGCCCGGTAAAAAAACGAAGACCACCCAGTTCGAGCTGGATGGTCTGAGGTGAAACATGTTCAAGCCAGATGATACCACAACAGTAAAAACCGTCAAGATTTCCGCGCCATTTGCTCTCAAGGCGTATCAACGTCTGATCATCGTGGACGGCAAAGCGCTCAACATCGCTGCCTCCGCCGGACGACAGCAAGGAGACTACCTGTATTCCGCAATTGTTACACTGGTGCGCGAGGATGCAGCCGTGTATACCAGCGCCCCTTGCTGGGCAAGTGTGGAGGTGGAATGAAAAGATACCGACACACCGGACTGCGCGGATGCGTGATCATGCTCTCTCCCTGGAAGTATTTAACCAATCCAAAAAAGGAGACTGATCATGAGAACCCTCGCATTTCTTCTCATCCTGGTCGCCATTGCCGCCAGCCAGCCCAATTACTGGTTGTCGGTAGTAATGGCTTCCATCGCCCATTTGCTGGGCAGATAACGCAAAAACTTTCACTCCGTTCAAAAGGAGGTCGCAAAAAAGCTCATGGAAAATATTCTTTCCGCCGCCCAAGAGATCCTGGGAGCAGCGGTTCGAGTGGAACGCCACAGGGATTGGGCCATCTTCTGGTGTCCTTTCCATAACGATGCCAGCCGCGAAGGAGAAGGTGGTCATCCCAACTTCGGCGTCAATCTCATCAATGGCTACTGGAAGTGCCTGCGTTGTGGTGCAACCGGTGGTTCGTTGAATGCACTGCGAATCAAACTTGGTCAGGACTGGAAGCCGCCTGTATCGGTGATGGTCGGAACGACCATGCCGACACGACCTCCCAAGCCGCCGTCACAGGTCAAGATGCTGGATGAAGCCATGTCGGAAGCACGTTCCATTGTGCAACGATCACCAGCGTGGTCATATCTTGCCGGGCGTGGTGTGCTGCCATACACAGCGCTTGTGTATGGCTTGGGATATGGCATTCCCATTCCAAGAGTCCATCGCGAGATCATCGAAGCCGCAACGCAGTCGATGATGGTGCGCCGTGACGGAACCTGGTTGTGGGCAGGCGGCGTGGTGTATGCCGATCCGCCGACACAGCCCACGGTGATGAATGTGCGTTATATCCCGGAGGAGCAATTACCCCAAGGCACGCGCAAGTTCAAGCCTGAAAAGAATCACAAGACCTGGGGTAATCGCATTCAACCTCTCGGAAGCTGGCGCATCACACAATCCACACGCACATTGATCGTGCTGGAAGGATTGTTCGACATGCTCATCACCGCGCAGAAGATCCATCAGCTTGGACGCGAAGCCGATACGGTGGCAGTGTATACCAACGGCGCCAGCCCAGCCGCAAAAATGCATCGGTGGTTCAGCGAACACAACGAATACGATTATGTATTACTGCGTGATCCTGATAAAGCCGGTACGGAGTGGGCGCAAGCTGTATCGGCGTCCATCCGACACGGCGGCGCAAAGGTACGCACACTTAAACCACCCGACCAACTTGACCCGGACGAAGCCATCCTAAACGGATGGTGGCCGTCCGCAATCTAATCCATCCAATTCCCGTATCGGGGAGCGATTAATCAATCGCTCCCCGATTTCATTTCTCAAGGAGATAAAACATGTTTACAGCACTTTCAGTCATCGCCATTCTGATTGCCCTCGCAATATTTGGCTGGGCGATCTGGTTCGTGATCGAATTGATCCGCTACGTTTCCAGCGGCGAATACGAAATTGACAAACGCCTGCGCGAGATCAGCCAATAA
>CAIWRB010000051.1 GCA_903914955.1 uncultured Chloroflexota bacterium
AAGTATTACCAAACTAAGCGCAAGGTTGCTCCAGAAGAAAAAGCAAATGTCAATTTACATCCGCACAAATTGTTCCCCGAATGGAACTACACCATTCGACCAAATCTGAATTGACCAACTTATTTTTGGACAAAGACTAAGTCAGGCGCTTCATCAGCTTGTAATTGCAAAGTCTTCTGCGCAGAATATCCCACCTCTCGAATAACATTGACGATCGTGATTTCGCGTAAATAGCGAAACTCATTTAATTTTTGTGAGTTCATCTTGTAGCCTTTCCATGAATAGGGTGAAATTTTTGTGCATGAGCGGTTGAGTTGGGTTTCTCTTCTTCTTCAGCCTGATATGGCATTCTCGAATTGAGATTGGCGAAGAAAATTTATGCTGGTCGTGCAGATACATCCAAAAGGCATAGAGTCCATGTAGCCTGCGTTCAATGGTTGCGTTCTCGTTATCTGCTGCGCGTAAAAAAGTCACAAAACCACGAATGTGGATTTCATCAATTTGAAATGATTCGAGACTTGGATCAACCTTTTCTCGGAAATAATCCAAATAGCGATTCACATCATGCATGTAATTGGCGACCGTATTGTCCGCTGCGTCTCTGACACCTTTCAGGTATTCAGGAAAGTCTTTTAAGTATTCGTTGATTTTCATAGTTTATGCGCCTAGAATTTTGTCGTTATTATTGCGTAATGGTAACACTTATTTTCAACCTTTGCAAGTGCAAGGAGAAATCGAAATGGAAAAACTGACAAGTTGGTTAAAGAGTAAACGAATCAAAAACAACTTTGATGTTATGGGTCTCTCATTTAGGAGTTTTGTTGCAACATCACAGATCAGTCGGATTGAAAATAATCTTTCTAATATCACAGTCAATACTCTAGTTGGCTTGGGATATGGACTTGATTTTGGTTTGGAAGAAATTTTGAGCGTATTAAAAATTTCACCACATGGCTTAAAACGAAAAAATAAAAAAGAGAATAATGTACAGATTCCCCAAATTAATGATGCATATTCCATTTGGCTTCTTTTTCGGGATGAGGCACAGAAAGCAAAGAAGTTAATGTATGACGGATATGATCAAGCTCAAAGAAGTATGGGGGAGGGATATTCTGATGAGATGAGCGGAGCCTTTGAAGTAGTTTGGCAAGCGCTGCAGGCTCATTCTGATGAGTTCGTACCCTTGCCCTATCCCCAGGAAATGGAACTTCAACAGTTTTCTGAAATTTATTCTTTTGGCGGTGCGATCACCAATACAGATGTTGGGATTTTTCTCGCAAAAAAACGTGTTGAAATAGGAATATCGCAAAGAGAGTTAGCTAAGAAAACGAAAATTTCGCATAGTGTAATATCGCGATTGGAAAGCGGCAGTATAGAACGAGTTCACTTTGAATATGCTGTTCGGATTGATAAAGCATTGAAAATGGATGGTGAATTACTTGCGCTCGCTTGGGAATCTGGTGAGTACGAGTCGGGTATCTCTTTGTTGAAATATATAAACGAAAAAAATGCGACGCAACAAAAATTGCATTACACCGAATGGGAGCAAACTGCCAAGGCCTGGGCAGATGCATTCATAACAATTTGCAGATGGCATTATGTAAAGAAAATTTCTCCGCTTTGGTGGGTGGATGTGCAACGTGAGATAGGATTTTATAAAAAATAAAATTTACCAAATGTTCCGTAAAGCTCGCTGCTTTAGCAGTGGAGATGTAAGGAACGGTTTTGCTTGTAGCATACAGCGATTAGCTGTATGCTAGCTGTTATGAGCGCACAAACTTATAAAAGCAATCGTCATATTTTCTACTCCTGTAAGTACCATGTTGTTGTTTGTCCGAAGGAACGCCGCAAGATACTTGTGAACGGCATAGAGATTCGATTGAAGGAAATCATTCAGCAAGTCGCTGATGATTTGGAATGTGAAATCATCGAACTTGAAGTAATGCCCCCGCCTTTAGGCGGGGGGAGTAGTCACTACTTCTCAAAGTCTACCATTAAGTCATCTACGAACTTCAGGTAAAGTCAAAAACTCGCCTTTCCACTGAGTTGTCATCTTGCAAAATCTGTTGTTTTGAATTATTATTCACAGCATGAATAATAATACAAGTCCGAATACTTATCGTGAACGCTGGCTTACGCCACTACTTCAAGATGCAATTAAGGATCATCCAGTCATTGTCCTGACAGGTGCCCGACAGGTGGGTAAAAGTACACTCCTTTTTAATGCTGAACCTTTCCGTAATTGGCGCTTTCATAGTCTTGATGATTTTGATGTTCTGGAACAAGCGCGTTCAAATCCTGAATCTTTATGGGCTGGGACCAATCAAGTTATCTTGGATGAAGTGCAAAAGGCGCCGGAACTTCTGCTCGCTGTCAAAAAGACTGTGGATCGAAACCCAGGCAAATATCAATTTGTATTATCTGGTTCTGCCAATTTGCTATTGATGAAGCAAGTAAGCGAAAGCCTGGCAGGCCGTGCAATTTATTTTGTACTTGACCCCATGTCTGTTGGAGAAATGAACAATCTGTCTTACCCAGATATTTTAGTACGTGTACTGAATGGTGAATTCCCTGAAGAAAGTTCATTGACTACGGATCTTCCTGATCCAGCAGAATTTATCCTCCGTGGGTTTATGCCTCCACTCCTCAGTTTAAATTCTTCGCAAGCATGGACAAGGTGGTGGGAAGGGTATGTTGCGACCTACCTTGAGCGTGATCTTCGGCAAGTTGCTCAAATTGATGCGCTGTTGGATTTTCGCAGAGTTATGGAATTAGCAGCTTTGCGCTCCGCTCAGTTAATCAATCAGTCTGAGATTTCCCGGGATGCGGGACTATCTCAACCAACCACACATCGGTATCTAAACTTGTTGGAGACCACCCACTTGTTCGACCGTTTACCCGCTTATACGGCAAGTCATACAACACGGCTATTGAAATCTCCAAAGGCATTTTTCAACGATCCTGCATTGGCGGTTTTTCTATCTGGCTATTTTGAATTGGATGATCTTCGTAAAGCACGCGAATATGGTTCGTATTTTGAGACATTTATTTATCATCACTTGAGAATTCTGACACGTTTGATGACTCCGTCAGCACGTCTTTATTTTTGGCGCACTCTCGAAGGGAATGAAGTGGATTTTGTTCTTGAATATGGCAGGCGCTTGCTTGCTATCGAAGTGAAACTTACAGATAATCTCGGATATCGTGATACAGCGGGTCTGCGGTTATTCTTTGAAAAACATCCAAAGGCATCTGGCGGTCTGATCGTATATGGAGGAACAGAGATCAAGCGCTTGGATCAGAAGATTGTTGCGATCCCCTGGTCTTTGATAACAGGGTAAATCCATCTCTTTCATTAGCCCGTGCATCTTATGTTATAAGATGCATTTTAGGATATTCAAGGGATTGGACACAGTTTACTTTTTCCCCAAACAGGCGTCATCTTGAAAACGGGTTATATAGAAATAAGGATTTTTATACAATGGTGTCTAGCATTTCCTTCCAAACAGAACCCAATCCCAGTTGGTTAACCCATTCTTCGATATACCCAAACTCAAGTTGATTTTTTTTCGCGCGAAGAATCGCTGCAATATCCCGGGCATGTTTGGGTTGCCCACTCAATCCCAAATACATGAGCTTGTAGAGAATCAAGTCCTCCGGGGAATGAACATATACCTTCCCAATAGGCGGACCATAATCTACAATTGTCCTTCTTTGAAATGCGCTCTGCCGAAGTGTGTCGCCATCCCGCATCAAATATATGTCCGCTTTGAGACCACTGTACATATGGATCGCATTCAACGGAATGTCTGCCCGGTCTTCCATCATTGTATCCAAAATAATGTCGGCTGGAACGAGCATTTTTCTTTTCTCAAGTTCCTTGGAAAACTTGCCAATCGCCTTGATGGGCAGGTTAATGACAATATCCAAGTCTTGAGTTGCTCGTGGTTCACCCCAAGCCCACTCAGCTATCGCACCGCCGATCATATATTCGATTCCAGAAGCCTTGAGTGCTTCAAGAATGAGTTTGAGAAAATCGGTAATGTCTAGTGGTTTATCCTTCATAGTATGTACGCTCGTTGTAATGCCATACAATTGGCTTCCTGGGGAGTAAGTCGTGGATTTTCCAAATGGATTCGATAAGCCACCACTTTCCGGGCAGTATCGCTAATGGCACATCCCTGTCGAAAGCGGGCTGCAGCAGATAGCTGGTGGTAAATATCAATCTGGCGCTGATCTGCTTCAGCAGCACTAGCTTTCACTATTTGCCGGAATTCGGGCGATAATGCCGATTGTCCATGAAGGTAGTAACCAAGATGTTCCCTATTACGACTATAATCCAAGATGTAATTGGCAGCTTGAAATGCCCTTTTGACCACACGCATATCACGGTAAAAAACATCCTCCCATGCAGCTATTCCAAAACAATTCCTTCCAAGCCTGTATTCAACCCTGGTTATTAATTGAGCGCGAGTAAGGTAGCGTTCATTCCATAGAATTTGAAGAAGAGAGGTGCGACGGGCGGTGGTGATATCACGCTGGATGGCATCTTGGAATATAACCTCAGTGGCTTTACGGGAAAATGTGATATTCATCATACCTATATTATACCTGATTTATAAATCAGGTATAAATATTTGTCGCAATTTCCTCACTTGTAAAGCTGAAGTCGGTGTAGGGACTGTTGCTGGGACCTCCAAGGTATGGAAAGCACACCTTGTGCAAAGGTAATCTCTTCCACTTGGATTATAGCACCTTGAAAATTAATGATTATATAACCTCTCTTCTCTTGAACTAAGCGCTCCGCGCAGAGAGATAGCAGAATAGCTTTGTAGTAGATAGAAATTCTTTCCAGTCAGTACTATATTAACTGTGTCGAATTCCAAATTCAAACAGGAGATATAGCCACACTTGCGCCGCACGCCAGTGCAGGTGTGACCGAACTACGTGAAAGAATGCTTGAAGATTTGAAATTACATGGATTGGCCAAAAACACGCAGAACCTCTACGTGCAAGCCGTGCGACAATTAGCGAAATACTGTCGAAAGCCTCCGGACCAGATCACGGAAGAGGAGCTTCGACAATATTTTTTGTATTTGACACAAGTCAAAAAAATTGCTCCAAGTACATTGACGGTTGCAGTATGCGGGATCAGGTTCTTTTATGAACATACACTTCACCGACAGTGGACGATCCTAAACCTGATACGCTCACCAAAAGAAAAGAAACTCCCCGAAGTACTGACAATTGAAGAAGTACGCCGCATATTAGGCTGTGTACACCATCTGTGTTTCAAGGCATGTCTCAGCACAATTTATGCCTGCGGGTTACGAATCCAAGAAGGAACCCATCTGCAAGTCAAAGATATTGATTCGGTTAGCGAAATAATACATATTCACAATGGGAAAGGAGGAAAAGACCGCAACGTTCCGTTGCCACAGTCGATCTTGAAAATACTGCGCCAATATTGGGTAACGCATCGCAATCCCGTGTGGATATACCCGTCTCGCGATAAAGAAGGAATCTATCGTCTAGATACAGCTACCAAGCCTATGACGGTACGAGCAGTACAACGCGCCTTTCTAGGGGCATTACAAGAGAGCGGAGTAACCAAAGAAGCAACAGTTCATACGCTAAGACACTCCTGGGCAACCCACTTATATGAAGCAGGCGTTGATCTTCGAATCATTCAAGCCTATCTGGGACATTCTTCTCCAGCAACAACTTCGATCTATACTCACTTAACGCCAAAAACAACCGAGCCAGCCAGGCTGACAATTAACCAGGTGGTGGAGAATTTATGGCAATAGAACTGGCAGAGATTTTTCGTCAGTATGGGAAATCATATTGCCAGAAATATGCCAGTCGTATGCCATCCACTCATCTCAAAGCCATCCGTGCCATTGAACAATGTCGAACGGAGGCTTTAGGCGGTCAGGTGTATCGATGCCCAGACTGCAACCACGAGCAATACAGTTATCACTCATGCCGCAACCGCCACTGTCCAAAATGCCAGAATGAGAATGCTCAGAAGTGGCTGGAAAAGCAGCAATCTATGTTGCTGCCCGTCCCATATTTTTTGTTGACATTCACAGTGCCAGCTGGTCTCAATGAAGTAGTACGCAGTCACCAGAGCCAATTTTATGATCTACTCTTCACATCTTCTGCGGCAGCAACTCAACATTTAGCACAAGATCGCCGCTTTATTGGCGGACGAATTGGCATGGTGGGCGTATTGCATACATGGGGGCGGAATCTTGCATTTCACCCTCATATCCACTATTTGGTTCCTGCGGGTGGTTTGGATTCTGATACTCAAGGGTGGCTGCCTGCGCGCCATCAGTTCCTCTTGCCAGTCCGCGCACTCTCCCGCATTTTCCGAGGAAAATTCAGAGACGCTTTGAAAGGCACAAGCTGCTATACGCGTATCCCCTCCAAAGTTTGGAAGCAAGAGTGGGTGGTGCATTGTGAGCCTGTCGGGTCTGGACTGAATGCACTGAAGTATCTGGCTCCATATATTTTTCGGGTAGCTATTAGCAACAATCGTATCCTGAAGCTGGAGAATGAGCGGGTCACATTTCGCTATCGTGATACCGACACGGGACAGGAACGTTACTGCAAATTGAGAGTCGAAGATTTCATTCACCGCTTCCTTCAACATGTGCTGCCCACTAATTTTGTGAAGGTTCGTTACTACGGCTTGTTCAGTCCAAGTTTTCGAAAAAAACTGACTACTCTCCGAAAAAAGTTGGAAGATGAGAATCCCTCATTGCAGCCGTCCATGAAGAAACCTGGCGATCAGTCCGATTCAGATTGTTCGAGCTTGGAACCTTCTAAAAGCCCTCGCTGTCCACTTTGCGGACAGTTCATGAATCCCATTTCTTTTATCTCTCCCACGGGTCTTTCTCCTCCCTGAGTTCGGTTATGAAAATTTCCAAAATAGACACCGATCTCGATCTCAAATCCATCGAGCTCTATATTCTGTTTTTCTTTTTCAGAAAATGTATCAAAAATTCAACTTGCTATCGCGACCTGGATGAAACCATCTTCCAGATTGAACTTTTTATGTCTGCCTTTCGCTTAACACATTTTGAGACTCTCTCAATGTGGGGATTTCATACCGGACTTAACCACTTAAATTCCAAATAGCGCGGCGTCTCTGCGCTACGGCTTAGTTCAAGAAGGATTATGCAGCGGCTACTTGTCCGATGATTTTCGAGTCTCGATAAATGCCGCACCGCATAATCCTTAATACATTGTGCGATGGTATTCGACAATTTAGCAGGCTCAACCAAGAGCGGACAAACATCACTAAATCCAAAAATTCATGTCGTATAATAAGCGGACTGGGGATAACCCCGCAAAAACCTCATGAATCAAACAACCCTTTCCACCCTCGAAAGCCATCTCTGGGAAGACGCAAATATTTTGCGCGGCTCGCCTGTTGACCGTTCGGACTGGAAGAGCTACATCCTGCCGTTGATGTTCTTCAAGCGGATCTGCGATGTGTGGGATGAAGAGTTTGAAGAAGCTGTCAAAACATATAGGGAAGACTTTGCCGATGAGCACCGTTTCCAAGTTCCAGAGGGTAAATTGGGTACGCCCGTGATCAGTTTGTCACGGAAAGTCTTGTTCCTGCTGACGGGCGGGGTGGTCAAATAATGGATACAAACTCCTTCTCCCTCAAACAATTTCGCGACCTGTTCGCCTCGCTGCCCCTGCCAGAGGCAAGATCCATCTGCGGCGTGTATCGGGCGGCCTTCGTCGGACCAGGCTGGCTGCGGACCTCCGCTGGTCCGGCGTTGGCGTTATCTGGATTGGGTGGTTGGTGGGGCAAGGAGTTCAGCCCAGATGGTACTGCCGTCAACATTGTTTTGCGAGCTGGTAAATTCTCCACACGCTTTCCCATGAAACTAGTGACGGCCAAATCCCTCATCGATGGCAGGGATGGACTCGCTATGCATTATCAGGCTGGCAACCCCTTCCCGTGGATGTACATTGTGGATGAGTTGCGCCGAATGGATGACAGCACCTTGCTCGGTATGACACTCGCCAATGTCAACGGGCTGCGCCGACTGGCATTCCCTTTCACCCTTCAATTTCAGGCAGGCGGCTATGGACTTTGATGTGATCGTGGTCGGCTCTGGGTTTGGCGGCAGTGTCGCCGCCCTGCGCGCCAGCGAGAAAGATCTTCGCGTGGCTGTGCTGGAAATGGGGCGACGCGTCAGCCAAGCAGATATCGAAAAAGCCAACCGCTCCCCGCTCGACCTGTTCTGGATGCCCGGCCTCGGCCTGAAAGGTTTCTTCACGCAAACCTTTTTCAAGCACGTCACCATCGTCGGTGGCGTGGGTGTCGGTGGCGGAAGCCTGGTCTACGCAGCCGTTCTGCTCGAACCCAAAAAAGCCTTCTACGAGGATCCAGCCTGGGGTCCGCTCGGACGCGAATTGGAATCCGAACTGCGTCCGCACTATCGCACCGCTGCCAACATGCTCGGGCGCGTCACTTGTCCCACCTTCCATCTTCAGGATGACTATCTCAAACAAACGGCCGAAGCGCTGGGTGTTGGTAATACCTACGGTCCGGTGCCGTTGGGAATTTATTTCGGGGAAGAGAACACACCCGATCCATTCTTTGGCGGGGCTGGCCCGACGCGCAACGGCTGCACCGAATGCGGCGCCTGCCTGGCAGGCTGTGCGCCCGGTGCGAAGAACACGCTCGACAAAAATTATCTCTATCTCGCCGAGAAAAACGGAGTACAGATTTTGCCAGAACGGAAGGCGACCTTGATCGAGCCGATCGAGGGGGGATACCGGGTCGAGATGGTCAACCCGTTGAGCGGGACACGCTATCCGCCTCTGACGACGG
>CAIWRB010000052.1 GCA_903914955.1 uncultured Chloroflexota bacterium
ACCATTGGATTACTCTATCTTGGAAGAGATCGATTATCAGTATCCTGCCAGCAATGCTTATCTATCCTACATGACGCGTGGGTGTCCGCGTAAGTGCGTTTTTTGTGCAGTCTCTCGATTGGAACCGGAGTATAAGGGATACATAGGGCTGAAAGAACAAATCCTGCAGGCAACTGAACGATTTGGGCCACGAAAGGATCTGCTCTTGCTGGATAACAATGTCTTTGCTTCAAAATACTTTGACAAAATCATCGATGAAATAAATGAGTGTGGATTCGGGCGCGGTGCTACGTATATCCCTGAAAGCGAATATGATATAGCAATGAAAAACCTTTGTGACGGGTATAACGTGCGGGCTTATACAAGGAAATTCATCGTGTTGTATGATCGCATTTCTAACAAGCTTCCTGAGATGGAACAAGCAGACTTTTACTTGATGCGAGAAAAGCTTAACCTGCTTTATGCTGAGGTGGCAAGTTTGGGCTCGATAATCGAGTTTGATGATATCGCGTACCCTCTATATGAAAAGTATTTCAAACGTCGGAAGAATGTACGAATTATTGATTTCAATCAGGGTGTGGACGCTCGTTTTGTAACCGATAAGAAAATGGAGAAGTTGGCCGAGAGTAATATCCAGCCGCTAAGGATTGCATTCGACTACTATTCGATTAAAGATACCTATGAGAGGGCAATTCGCAGTGCTGCAAAGCATGGTATCAAGAAATTAGCCAACTACCTACTCTACAATTTCGAGGACAAGCCGGATGATTTATATTACAGGCTTAAAATCAATATTAGCCTATGCGATGAGCTTCGTGTGACTATTTACTCATTTCCTATGAAGTATCATCCCATTGACGACCCGGATTATTGTTATAACCGAGAATATATTGGGGAACATTGGAATCGCAAGTTTATTCGATCAATCCAGGCAGTCCTTAACGCCACAAAAGGTAAGGTCAGTCGCGGGAATTCCTTTTTTCAAGAAGCTTTTGGGAAAGACATTGATGAGTTCCATAAAATCCTATGGATGCCGGAAGAGTTTATCATACATCGCTTCAAGTACAAAGACAATCTAACTTCTGAATGGTGGGAGAAGTTCAATAATCTTGATGAGGTGCAGTTGAACAAGCTTAAGAAAGTCGTTGCAACAAATCTTTTTGATAAGACCACAACAACGGGTGACCCCGCTTTGGACGAGGTATTGAAATATTACCATGTGCGCGGTAACCATAACTGAAACCCGAGTCTCAGTTATGGTTACCCGTTTTGGGGAACAGTTTCAGATGACCGCGTTCAACCAGGTTTCGGAAGTGTAGCTTCAAGTTGTTGCGGCTGACTCCGGTCTACTTGATAGCATTGCAAATCGTGATTCGCCTATTTTCACGGGCAAACTCGACAATTTGCAGTTTGAGCTCCAGCAAAAATGCCATGACGATCTTTTCGCGCTCCACCTTTTTTCTCAAGTCGGTGTAACTGATCGGCCAGCGAACGCAGAAAGATCACCTGCCTCGGGTACCAGCTCGGAGCATCGATACGGATTATATTCTGAGTTTGCCGCTGCAGATAATGAAAGCCTCATGAATCAAGACTGGTGAGCCGAAACAACTGCGATTTTCATACCAAGGGCACGAAGCACGCCATTTATTGTGTCAAATCGGGGATGTGCGCCCTGACGTAACGCCTTGTACAGGCTTTCTCTACCAAGACCCGCATCTTTCTCAATTTGCGCCATGCCACGAGCCTTTGCTACGCGTCACCAAGCGCAGCAATGAAGATGTCAGGGTTTGTGTCTTCAGCGGCCACAGAAAGATATTCGGTAATCACCTCATCATTATCAAGATAATCCGCTATGTCAAATGTTGCGTATTTCGTTTTCAT
>CAIWRB010000053.1 GCA_903914955.1 uncultured Chloroflexota bacterium
ACGATGTATCTGAACTGACCCACATCGTTTTAGATCAAGGAATAAACAAACAAGGGTGAATATTATTTTTCGATGATCAAGATATGAAATCGAATTGTGCTTGGCTGCTTGTTATCGGCATATTTGCCAAAATATATCTTTCAGATGACCCCCGTATGCTATTTTGAAGTATAAACCGAGCTCACCTTGGAAGAAAACGACAATCCCTTGGTCGAAATTCCAGCTAAAAAACCAAAATATCTAACGGATGAGTAAGTAGCCAGTACAGTACATAGCGCGACCATTACAAGATCCGCTTAGTAAACATAGAGTAATTTGTATTATACTAACAACAATTACTCTAAGGAGGTACTCATGCCCCTCACCCCTTTTGTCGCACGCGAACGCGAGTCGAATATTTTACAATCCGAATGGCGATCCAACGATGCCAAAATGCTTATCCTATATGGGCGGCGCCGAGTTGGAAAGACCCGTCTGATTACGCATTGGATTGAGACTGCTTCTCCCAGAGCCTTGTACTGGGTGGCCGAACCAACCTCTTCCAAAGATCAATTACGAGCTTTCTCTCAGGCGTTGTTCAATTTCGAAAGTAGTACAAGCGCTCCACAGGATTTTAGCTATAGTACGTGGGGACAGGCTTTCGAGCAGGTTGCGCGCATGGCAAAGCATGATCGTTTCGCGTTGATACTGGATGAGTTCACCTATCTGATGGAATTGGAGCAGGGGATTGCCGGGGTTTTACAAAATGCATGGGACCATCATTTGAAAAACTCAAATGTTTTCCTGATTGTTTCCGGCTCTCACCTGGGCATGATGGAGCGTGGGATTCTCGCATACCAGGCTCCTTTATATGGGCGCGCCACCTCGAAGTTATTATTACAGCCCCTGCCCTTTAAAGCCACCAAAGGCTTTTTCCCAAAATATCGTGCGGATGAACGCGTGGCGTTATATTCAATCTTTGGCGGAGTCCCGGCATATTGGGAACAGTTCGACCCAAATTATAGTTTGGATAAAAACATCAAAGAGAAATTACTCGGCGACACAAACCTGATGCAGGATGAACCCCGCCTGCTCTTGCAGGATTTTGTTTCTGAAATCCACAATTACGCGGCCATTCTGCGTTCCATTGCACAGGGATACCGCACTCCAAAGGAAATTGCAGCTTCTTCAGGTCTGAATGACAAACATATTTCGATGTATCTAAGCACTCTGATCGGGACCGGATTCGTTGAGAGACGTGTCCCCGTGACGGAAAGCGGAGCTTCGCGGCTGGGACGCCACCACATTACCGATCCATACCTGCGGTTTTATTATCGTTTTCTCTCACGCAGGCAGTCCCAACTGGCGCTGGGTATTACCGATCAAGCCCTGGAGGAAATTAAAAAACACCTGATAGACTTCATCGGTACTCATACCTGGGAGGAACTATGCCGGGAATGGCTATTACGCGCTTCCGAAAAAAAATTGTTACCCTTTTTGCCAGATCAGATTGGAAGCGTTTGGAACCGGGATGCGCAAGTGGATGTGGTTGGCATCAATACGATGGATAAAACGTTGATATTGGGGGAATGTAAGTGGGATCGCCATCCGATCGATATGGATGTCTTGCAAAAATTAATTGAAAAGACGGACAAGGTCGTTCCAGGCGATGGCCAATGGAAAGTCTATTATCTGGGTTTTTCCAGAAAAGGCTGGACAGCAGGTGCGCAGAAATTTGCTAAGAGCATAAAAGCTGGAAAGACAAGCGGGATAAACTGGCATGCGACCGGCATGTTACTGAGAACTCTCGATCACGTGGATGAAGAATTGGAAAATTGGAGCGGGTAGATTTCTGGGTTTAATGGCGGCAGGCCCCACATCAAAAAAAATGGGGTCTGTCAATTATTTACGCTTCTTATTGACAGAGTTTCCGTTTGCAACGGAAACCAAGCGTGTCTGTCCCATTCCAATGGTGGTGTGATGGCCAACCCCTCAATAGAAGGAAAACTTTGCCAAGGATTGGAGAACAGTAGCTGCGCCATCCCAATATTGCTGCCAGTCTTTCTGGCACACTTCTGAGGCGCTCCGCGCAGACGCGGAGCGGTTGGTCTTCCAATATACTTCCGTCTCGCAGTTGAGAACCCCCTGGCCCACAAAGACCAAGAATTCCTTCCCAAGATCCAAAAAATCAAACGGATGATGGAACTTGCACAGGGCTCATTTTATGCGGGGACACTGAGACTGTCAAGCAATTGATGGCGAATTTCGTAAAATCGAGACAAATGTCCACTTCTGTCCACTCGTGTCACTCAGAGAATTGTTTTCCTTCATATATATATTCCTATGAGCCAAGGAGCCAGTACAGCATAAATAACAATTATTTGTTTTG
>CAIWRB010000054.1 GCA_903914955.1 uncultured Chloroflexota bacterium
CAAAGCATGTGGACGTGATCGGGCATTACTTCAAGTTCGATGATTTCACATTCCAGATCATCAGCGACTTGCTGAATGATTTCCTTCAATCTAATCTCTATGCCGTTCACAAGTACCTTGCGGCGATACTTCGGACAAAAACAACATGATACTTACAGGAGTAGAAAATATGACGATTGCTGTTATAAGTTTGTGCACTCATAACAGCTAGTATACAAGCAAAACCGTTCCTTACATCTCCACTGCTAAAGCAGAGAGCTTTACGGAACATTTGATATAAACAAAAAAGCCTCACGTTGTTGTAAGCGTGAGGCTTTGTGTTGTTTTGAGAGTACCTTTGTTTCGGTTACTTCTGTCTAAGCACAAAATTCTCACGGTGAGACCGGGAGGTAGTTGTAGTCATGGACATGGTAGCGAGACAATTGTTTTGCATATTGGGCGCTATTTTATGCGAGAGGAGAGGATTGGTCAAGGGGAAATTTAACTTTTAATTTATGCATGATAATTATTGAAACGCATAGACTGCATATCCACGCGCAGGTGCGAAGAATTGACCTCGTCCATCGGGGCCAGTTGATTGGTCTGCGGGGCGGGAAATGTCAATTTTCCCCCACCATGCAACAGGTCGGAAGGATGCGTTTGTCCATTTCGTGGAGACCCACTGACCTTGCCAGTCGTCACCATTGTTGTTGAGCACATAAATGAGTCCGGGTTGATTGCCTGCGCCGCTGCGCTGCATGATGTAAAGATTATCGTCGAGATAAAGAATTTCAGTGGGGCCCGCTGCATGGGTTTCATGCGCCTGAACAAGCGCATCAATTCCGTTGGGAGAATCTTTTAGGGCCAGATTGTAGTTAAAGTAATCCTTCCAAAAAATGCAGGGATATCCCTCATGTGTAAGAATGTATGAATACGCCAATAATTTATCGTTTGTGATCGGACGGCCTGCATCGCGCAGATCGTGATTTTCCACAAAAGTCACCGTGGACTGTGGCTGCACGCGCAAAATGGATTCGCCGTTCACCAAATTCTTCAAACTAAATCTATATTGATCGCACATGCTCTTAAGTAATTCACGCAGGGGAAAATCAAACGCATCCACCGGATTCGAGTTTGAGAAATTGGCTTCGTTTACCCAGTGGAGTGTGTTACTGGCAGAGTCCCAAAATTCTGCAACACCATAGGGAATAAATGGATTGCCCGCACGCATGTAACGATATTCCTGAATGGCAGTGATGGTGTTTGCGCCATAGCCTTTGACAAAATCATAACGAAAACCATCGAAACCGATCTCTTCGACCAGCCAGCGTGTAAATTTTAATAGCTCGGCATACACATACGGATTACGATGCGAGAGATCGGGCATGTCACCGAATGCCATCTCATCCCATGATTCATACATGCTTGGATGAAAACTTTCCCAATTGCGCGGGAATTTTCCACTCTTGGGATTGAACAACGTCCAGCGAGATTGCCCGGTGATGGGATTGACTTCCTGAGCATCTGCGCCGGAGTTGTGATTGATGATAATATCCGCGATCAGACTTAACTGATGCTTGTGGGCGCTTTCAATGAGCGACTCCAATTCCGGACGTGTGCCAAACCAGGTTGGAATGCTGCCTTTCTGATCAAACTCACCGAGATCATAAAAATCATAAGGATCGTATCCCATCGAAGGCCCAAAAAGATTCGCGGCTTTGTGAATTGGGGGAAGCCACAAAGAGGTGAATCCAACTTTTGCCAGCGAGGGAATGTTGTCGCGAATATAGTTCCACCACTGGAATTCTTTTTTATCTTCACGCGGACAATCCCAGTGAAAAGTTTGCATCATAACGCCCATGAGTTATCTCCTTAACGAGAGGGCGGACTGAAACTCGCTCTCAGTTTTCAATCCAATTTTTTGATAATTCAATTCCCACTACAAGAGCCGTTCTGCCCCAGTCACTCAGCGGTTGATCCGCCTTCCAGTCTTGATATTTCCCTGCTAGCCTGTGACGGGCCATTATCTCTTCTTTTTCTTCAGTCACAATTCTGGCAATTCCATTGAAAGTTTTCTTTGCGATTCGCACAGTCACATTGGGATCTGTCTGCAGATTTTTAACCCAATGCGATTTATCCCCGCCGCCAGAGAGAAGATATATCGAGTTTCCATTGACTCCAAACCAGATCTCGATCTCGTGCGGAAGTCCACTTTTACGGCCTGTTGTGGTCAGATAACAGTAATCTTCTTTTGAGAGTTGGGAGAAGAGTTTTGTCAGGTCAAGATTATTATTTTTCATAGCACCTCTAAGTTACTGAGCGTCTCATAGTTAGCTAAACTTTTTTGATG
>CAIWRB010000055.1 GCA_903914955.1 uncultured Chloroflexota bacterium
CGGGATGAGATATTTGTCGGGCGCGATCCAATCCTGCTAATGGTTGACCCGCACAGCTTGGTGATTACCGGTTTATATGCTGCCGCTGATCGGGATGCTGAAACTTGGGGCTGCGTCTTGTTGTTTACCCAAGATCGCGCAGTTCAAATCAAAAATCTGGCTGAAGATGGCTGTATTCCTTACGGCAAATCTTGTAAACTTGCCAAGTTGTATGCCGCCATTCAGAAAGATGTCTGGCATTCACTGACCGATGTGCGTAAAGTTATTCACGATATCGAACGAGAAGCCTATCGAAAGCTGGAAGAAGCCGAGAAACTTGAAAAACAACTGCGCAAGCAATGGGAAGAGGCTGTTTTTACAAAATGGGTCGAACATAATCAACAATTTGAAGATCTTCTGGCACAGATCAAAGCTTTGACTTTTTGGCTGGGGTGTCTGTGGGAGGCAGTTGAATTGGTTGATTGGCGTAACGGTGAAATTCGCAATCGGGCAATCAACCAATGGCTTGCAGACGAAACCCTAAAGGGCATAAAGCAACTCTCCCATCCACGGATCAAAAAGTTGGCTGAACGTTTAGAAAGTCAACTACCAGAAATGCTGACTTTCTTGGACGAAATTGCCACGCCGCTGGCAGATTGGCAAGCGCAAGCGGAAAAGCACTTCCAAGATCATTCCGTCACCAACTACTTTCTGCGCTGTGTAGCGCGTGTATGGCGATTGGAGCATGCGCTACGCAATGGACACAAGCAGTTCCGAAAGGCCGCTTTGGAAGCTGGGCAATGGCTGGCAGCCTGGATTGACGATGATGCGCAACTCAAGCCATTGGCGGAAAAACTTATCGATATTCTTGAAAGAACCGTGCGTACCAGTAGCGCGGCGGAAACCATCAACAGCGTTTTACGACCCTACTTGGATCGCCGCCGCGAATGTACTGATTTGGTGAGTCGCCAATTATTCTTGAACCTGTTTGCTTTATGGTTCAATATGCACAAATTCGATCGTGGTCCGCGCGATAATAAGAGCCCATATGAGCTTGCCGGTATTGATCTGGGTACCACCGACTGGCTGACTTTGCTGGGCTATCCGCCGAACTAACCGACATTTTCTTGGCCGCTTTGCCATCAAGTATTTGCACTACCCGCTTTGCCGGGACTGTTTCGTTTGTACCCGACAACATTTCGTTGCATAATTTGTAAAGGTCCTATAACCACTTTTTAGCTTTTATGAACCATGCCAAAAAATCCACAAACAAGATATCCCTGCCGCTACACAGCGTTTTACCCCGCGTTGGATTGTGCGCTACCTGGTCGAGAATACATTGGGCCGGCTGTGGATGCAGATGCATCCGGATTCGGATCTGGGTCCGGCGTTGCGCTATCTTGTGCCGCTCAGTGCAGGCGCCCCGCCGGAACGGCTGCGTCCGGTCAGAGAACTCAGCCTGGTCGACCCGGCCTGTGGCACGATGCATTTTGGGTTGGTGGCTTTTGATCTGCTGGCCGAGATGTACCGTGAGGAACTGGTGCGTGCCGGCACGCCTGGCTGGCCATTAAAAGCCTCGGTAGATACAGAATCCGAAATCCCGGCTGCCATCATTGAAAATAACATCTTCGGCATCGATATTGATCTGCGCGCTGTGCAGTTATCAGCGTTGACCCTGTATCTCAAGGCCAAACGCCTGAACAAAATGGCGAAGATCCGCGATCACAACCTGGCCTGCGCGGATGTCATGCCCTTCAGCACTGCCGATCTGGGGCGTTTTATCATCCAGATGCGCTTCAGCAACCCGATTTTTGAAAAAATGCTGCGCCGCATTCGCGAACAGTTGGGCGATATTCAGCAGGTGGGTTCGCTGCTGCGCATTGAGCGCGAGCTGCAGAGCCTGGTGGAGGAGCAGCGCCGCAAGGATGAGCAAAAGCGCCAGGCCAAGTATGGGACAGCGCCCGGCTTGTTCGCTGCACAGGATGGAATTGAGATGGAAGCTGGCTATTACGGCATGCTCGAAACCCAATTGGTGCAGGCACTCGACTTTTTCCGCCAGCAATCCGCAAATGAGGGCGATGACAAGCGCTTTTTTACCGGCGAGGCCACCAAAAGCCTGCGCGTGCTGGATCTGTTCCTGCGTCGTTATGATGTGGTACTGGCCAATCCGCCTTATATGTCGCGGCGCAGTATGAATGATGAAATGGCTGCTTTTCTGGATACGAATTATCCAGAGGCCAAAGGTGACCTGTACGCGGCTTTCATTTCGCGTTGTGCCGAGTTGGCCGGGGAAACGGGTCGGGTGGGTATGATTACCCAGCAGTCTTTCATGTTCATCTCTTCCTATGAGAAGCTGCGCCTGGGTTTGCTGCAAACCTTTGCGATTGAGACAATGGCGCATACCGGTCCGCACGCTTTTCCGGAAATCCAGGGTGAAAAAGTAAACACGACGGCTTTTGTCCTACGCCGCGAAACGGATGCCGCACGCAGGACACAGAACGTGGGTACCTACATCCGCCTGGTGCACGCGCCGGATGCGGATGCCAAACGCGTGGCCTTTGAGCAAGCGCTGGAAGCATTGAAAGTTATTCAAGCCTAGAAAATAGCCACCCAAGGATGAAATGGATAATAGCCGATTGGCAGCACCGATCGAACGGATAAAGCCGAACTGGGAACAGATTCGTTCTTTCAAAACGCCTCTGCAGCCGGGGGAATTGAACTTAACGCAATTTTTGGACACCAACCTCTCAAAAAAATGGGAGATATTTGTGCAGCCTTTTCTGAATGGAGATCGCCCAGACCTTGTGATTTTTAATCCTGATGTGGGATTGATGATCTTTGAGATCAAGGATTGGGCTCCTGGGTTGTATAGTCGCGGACCAAATGAGCACAGGGAAGTCGATCAGTACTTTGTTTCAGACGGAAAAGGGACTTATCCCATCCCCAACCCAATTACCCAGGTGGAACGATATCGGAAAAATCTTATCGACCTTAATATTCCGCGCGTCGGAGAAGAAATTGATGCCAACTCCAAGAAACTATCACCTTTTCGGGTTGGTCTTTATTTTCACCGTCTGACAACTGAACAGGCGCGTAAATTAGTGCCTGTAAAAACGAAACGATGTGCTGTTTTTGGATATGATTTCATGAAACCAGAAAAACTTGAGGAAATTGTCCCAGATTGTAATATTGGGTCAAGCCAACTCATGGAGCCGGATTGGGTGGATGATATTCGTTTTTGGCTGACCCCGCCATTTCATTCTCTTGAACAGGGACAGACATTGTTGCTCTCAACAGAGCAAAAAAGACATGCCAGTTTGGCCCCCCAGCAGCACCAACGGCTGCGCGGGGTTGCTGGGAGTGGGAAAACCCTGGTAATTGCCCAACGTGCCGCGGCATTGGCCGAACAGGGCAAACATGTGCTGGTTGTGACATACAATATTACGCTCTGGCATTATATAAAGGATCATATCTCCAGGGCGCGTAAAGCCTTTGCCTGGGATCAAATTGAGTTTACACATTTTCACGGCTTATGCAGTAATTACTTGAGCGAGAATGATTTGCCATGGCCTCATGAAGAAGAAAATGTTGAGGAACTGCTACTGAAAGTCGTGCCGCAACTGGTACTGGAATCAATCCAATCCGGGATAAACACCAACAATCGGATTTACGATGCAATCCTGATCGACGAAGGTCAGGATTTTAACAAACTTTGGTATCAGATGTTAATTGAGTTCCTGGGAACCAACGATGAACTGCTTTTCGTAGCAGATGAACGGCAAAACATCTACGATCGAAATCTATCGTGGCTGGCCGCAATGGATGGCACACGCTTCAGGGGTCCTTGGCGCGAGCTGAAGGAAAGCTATCGCCTGTCCCGGCATCTGATAGAAAAGGCTAATCTTTATGCCCATACATTTCTTGGCGGCGAGGGGATCGCCTCGATACCCGC
>CAIWRB010000056.1 GCA_903914955.1 uncultured Chloroflexota bacterium
AACCGCTATTCGGGGAAATCGACCTTATCTTACGAAATACGGGCTTTCTTCTACATCGTTTTGGGCCAATGGTCAGCCGTGTATTCAAGCCGCTCATCATGAATGACAATATTTACAATGGGTTGAGCCAGATACTATGGTCTGATGCGGTTTATGTCAAAGCCTTCACCGGGTTTAAAGAACTTCTACCGCATCAACTTCTGAAAGTTGCACGGATCGTGCATGATGTTTACGGTTCTTATGATCTGGCACATCTGGCTCTCAGCCATGTTGATTCTTTGAGCGGGTCTCAACGAAGTTTCCGCTATTTACAAAAACTGGGAACCAAAACATAGATAAATTACAACAAATGGATACCATAAAACAGCCCATGGATTATCTGAGTTTATGCCTGATCTGCAGGGATGAGAATGACTACCTGCCGGAGTGGCTGGATTATCACATCCTGATGGGTGTGGATCGTTTTTATGTCTACGATAATGAAAGTCGGGTCAGTCTGCGCGAGTCTCTTAAAGATTATGTGGAGCGCGGCTGGGTTGTGGTGCTTGATATCCCGGGCAAAGCCATGCAACTTTTTGCCTATGTCCACTGCCTGCAGACCTTTGGGGAAAATACTTTTTGGCTGGGCTTCATCGATACGGATGAATTTCTGGTACCCAAAACTACGCTGGATCTGAAAGAGTTTCTAAAGGGGTACGAACAATATGGTGGGTTGGCGGTCAGTTCGTTATTCTTTGGGACTAATGGACATCAGACCCGCCCGATGGAAGGGCAGATCAGTGCTTACACCCGGCGTACCCACTCGACTTTTAAGGAAAATGAGCTGGTAAAAAGTATTGTCCAGCCAAAGTTTGCGCTGATGCCGAATTCTCCGCATGATTTTATCTATAAAGAAAGCGCATGGTGTGTTAATGAAAGATCACTGCGTGTGGATTACCAGCGCTTTCCGAACTATACAGAGTTGATCCAGTTAAACCATTATTATTGCCGGTCGAAGAGTGAGTTGGAACAGAAATTAAACCGGGGGCGGGGTGATACTGTTGATGCTTGGGCGCGGCAGCGTTTTGATACTATTATTTCAATGGCAACCAATGCTGATACAGTTGTGCTTGACAATCTTGCGCGGCTTATTGGAGAAGGTAACCTGCCCCAGTCTGGTGTGAGTACTAGCACTATTCCCGAAAAGATGGCAATCCTTGTACAGGGTCGGCGTCCGTCACAAATGAGTATGCTCCCTCCACGAGAAGCATGTGACTTTAGTCCTGAGTTTTCCAGTATGGAGGTTCTAAAGGCTCAAATTCGCGAGGCTGAAATTCGTAAAGAATTTGATGAGGTCAAACGTTTAATGCTGTTGCGGATACAAATCACTCCACATAATATTATTCTTTATCTCGAACTCGCAGTTGTTTTACATGATATGGGTGACCCTCATGCTGCTTGGCAGTCGTTGAGCCAGGCCTGGGAGCTTTCTCCCAATAATTTCGTTATTTTGATCAGCATGGCATTTTATTTTCTAAGGGTTAAAAATTTCATTATGGCCGAAAATACATGCCGTCTTTTATTGAATCTGGCGCCTCATGATCTGGTAGTGCTGGGACAATTGACGCATAGTTTAATCGGGCAAGGACGATATGAGGATGCTCTTAAGGTGGGTTTGCCGGTAGTGGAGCTTTCTGCCCTGGTGGGTGAATTGCCAGATCGAATGGGGGGATTTCTTGTCAAGAAAATGGCCGATTACCTTTTGGAAAAGAAGGATTATAAAAGCGCTGTGCGTTTATGGGAGGCCGGGATAAAGTGTCAGCCGGGCGAGGTTACTCCGCTGATTGAACTCGCCAAGTCTTTCCTTCTGGCTGGTGATAAATTCCGGGCACGTCAGGTGCTTGGTCAGGCCCAAGGTTTGGCCCCGCAGAACGAAGCTTTGCTGGCTTTCGCCAAACAATCCAGCATTTCCCTGTCTGGCGATCTTTAAGGCGGAAATATAAGAGGGATTTGTTGTCAATGACCCGAAATCATCAAACTTAGGCAAAAAATACCCTTTTCCTGTCGGAAAAAACCATTGAAAGACCCATGAAGTGACATGTACCTTTCAACCGCTATCAAATATGCAATTAATGCGGTATTTACGCAAAAATCCCCCAAAGTATCTCAAGTAAACAACCTCACTGCCGAAACTATAAGTAAGAAAAAAATATTATCATTCCAAAAAAGCACAATGGAGGCGAATATCGCAAAATGAAAATAATGAAATTAATTTGTAACATATCCGAAAGAAAGTTCAAAGCAACACACGAACTTGATCAAAATTAAACTGGGGAAGGATCCCCAGATATTTCATTCAAACATGGAGGTTTGAAATGGCTAGTGTAGATGTAACTCGAATTGCAAGTAATATCCAGGCTCTAAACGCCCTAAATTCGTTGCAGGGGATCAATGCAAAATTGGCTATGCATCAGCAGCGCCTCTCCACCGGTAAGCGCATTAACAGCGCTTCCGATGATCCGGCTGGTTTGACCATTGCCACCAAGATGATGGCCCGCTCGGAAGGTTTGAAGGCCAGCATTGATAACATCAGTGATGCCAAGAATATGCTCTCCGTGGCCGAAGGCGGTTTGAGCACGATGACCGACATTATGATCGCGATGCGTTCAATGGCGGAAAAAGCCGCTTCAGATACGCTCGGTAATTCAGAACGAGCCACGATCCAGACCCAGCTCTCTTCCTATTCCCAGCAGCTTCAGGATCTCGTCGACCAGACAAAATGGAACGGCGTCAAATTGCTCGATAACACGATGGGCACCAAAACCTTCCAGACTGGTGTCGACGAAGGCGAAGTCACTACCTGGTCACTGCCCAACGCGCTGGACCCTGGCGTCACGGGTTTGAACCTTTCCAAAAAAGTGCTCGCTGCAACGGTTACCAGTGGGGCTATCACTGCCACCTATACAGCAATTGCGTCACAGACCGGAACCACGGGTACTTTTTCAGAGCTTACCACTGGCGATTACAGCTTTAATACCCTTGATAAGGCAACCAGCGCCACTCAGGGCAAGGTTAACTTGGATGTCAATAGTACTTTAATTGCCGGAATGACCAGTTTTTCCAATTCAACTGCCGCATCACTTTCTGCTGGTGCTAATGTCATGACATCCGGAACCTATACCCTCAAGATTAACGCCACAACCAGCGCCACTTCAACTGATTACACGATTACAAAAGTGGGCGATACTTCATTTGGGACGAATGGTTCTATTGCTGTGACCGCAGCTAACCTTACTGCTTCGACTGGCAACCTGTTAGATGCAGCAGGCGGTGCGATTCTTGGCGTAAATATTGGAGCTGCAAGCATGGCAACCCTAGGTACCAACCAAACGATGACATTTGAATACATCGCCAAAGGTGACACCAAGTATCAATTAACAGATTCAACCGGTGTGGCTTTACAAGTTGCCCAGAACGGAGCCGCAGGACGCACCGGAACTACTGCATACTCCAACGCAGTGGCTGGAGCAGGCATAGCTATCAATACGGGTCGCGGCGTCACCACCACGTTAGGCGCTTGGGCTGCCAACTTGATAGGCGCCAAGCAGAGCGTTCTTTATGAAAGAGCGAACCTCTATTCAGTGAACGTTTCCAATTCAACCAGAGGCGGAAACTATTTGACAACCGTTACCGGCGCCTTGGATAAAGTCACCAGTGCTTTGTCAGACCTTGGCGCTCTGATGGCCCGCCTCACCTACAAAGAAGAACAGAGCGCAACCGCTCAGGTGAACATTGAAGGCGCTTACAGCCGCATCATGAATGCCAATATGGCTGAAGAACAACTCAATGCCAGCAAGTACACCATTCTGCAGCAAACAGCCACGGCCATGTTAGCCCAGGCCAACGCGGCCCCGCAGAGCCTGCTCGCTCTCTTCCGATAAGAGTAAGGCAAACCGATAACTTTTAGGGGGAGGCATTCCATAATGTCTCCCCCACTAAGATTTTGAGCGTGAAATTTGAGCCTCGCCACGCCCGCTTCCCCAGAGGTTTTCGCAAGAAGGTGAATCATGGCTACTACCGCAATCTCATCCATTGATACCCAGATCGCAGGTTTGGCGCAAACATTCCAGACTTCGATCAAGGCTGTTATCACGGCCGAAAGCAATCCTCTCAAACAGGCGCAGGCGCAGAAAGATTCGATCGATGTTCGGCGCGGCATTTATACGGATATAAAAACCAACTTTGACGGATTACAGAGCTCACTTCAGGCTTTGATCAGCACTCAGGCTTCTTTTGGAATGAAATTGTTCAGCACAGCCAGCGTCACCCCTGGTGTTTCTGGTACAAGCGTACTGACCGGCACCAACACCGAAGGCGCGGCCGCTGCAGATTATGAGATCGCGGTTACCCAATTGGCTAAAGCTCAATCCAAAGCCTCCAGCGCGACCTATAGCGTGGATGGAGAGTTGGGCATTAGCGGCACCTTCTGGTTGGGTGGTACTGGTTCCAATTCGGTGAGTTCTACGCCTAACGATACTGTCACTGCGTCTTCCGTAGGCACGGTTGCAAAGGGCCAACGTGAATTGGGTACAGGCACTTATACATTAGAAACACGTATTCCTGGCGGAGTACGCCAGTTCCGTCTGGTCAATGCGGATGGCAGCCCAGTTTCGATCCTCGGTCAGGATGGCATCAGCTACACAAGCGATTGGCAGACCATGACTGATGGCAGCCATGATACCGGCCGTGGTCTAAAC
>CAIWRB010000057.1 GCA_903914955.1 uncultured Chloroflexota bacterium
ATCGATCGCTTTGGCTATTTTTCTCTCCGCGCTTGGGACTTTTGCCTATGGGTTTGAACTTCAAAGCCCGTTACTGGCTACCAAATACGTATGGATTATTATTCGATATGCCATGCTTTCTGCTTTTGTTGTCATGATGCACTTGGTTGTGATCTAGCATCTCCGATTAAGCTTCATACCCAAAGCCCTATACACAGCCTTGTTATTAATTATCCCTTCTCTTTCGGTTGTTTTCCTGGTCACTTATCCCCAGACCCGGCTGATGTATGGCCAAATCTGGCTGGATCAGTCCGGAATATTCCCAATGTTTCAAAAAACGAATGGGCCTTTTTATTGGATCAATCAGATTTATTTGGTGCTTCTTATTGTTGGTGGGATCTTCGCTGAGATCAAATATTCCCTGCAAAGTTCGGCCCTGGCAAGGAAACAAGCTGCCATTATCTCGGCAGGATTATTTCTTATCATTGCAACCGATATCATTTATCTGGCAGGCCTGCGGCCATGGGGTGTTATCAACCTGAGTATGTTTTCGTATTTTCCGGCCGGGTTAATTATTTTCTTCGGCACCCAACGCTATCATCTTGCCAACATCCGCCCGATAGCCAGAGGAATTCTTCTGGATCAAATGCGGGAAGGAATGCTGGTCATCGATCATCAGAACCATCTGGATGAAATAAACCTGGCTGGACGGAAATTATTAAATATCGAGAAAGAACCGATTGGAGAGTCTTTAGCCTCAATTGCCCCGAAATTGTCCATCATCCTTGAAAATAATAGTATCAACCTGAAGAGCAGCACAGTCTTCATTCACGTACACGGTATTTTTATAGAGGTTAATATTTCACCCATCGTCATTAATCAGCGTGATAAAGCCGGTACTCTCTTGATCTTACGGGATATAGGTGATCAGCTTGCGGCGGAACACCTGAGGGAGACCGAACTCAAACTTGAAATTTCCCGGGATGAACGGAAAAACATTGCCCGCACCCTGCATGATTCGATCAATCAGTATTTAAACAGCCTGATATTGCTTTCTGGAACAGCCAAACAACGCCTCGAACAGGGGAAGCATGAGCAATTGCTGCCAGTGATCCTGCATATCGAAGCCAGCGCCAGGAAGGCAGTAGAGGAGATGCGGGACTTGATCCATGAGCTACAACTCGAATCCAATTCAGACAGGGGCTTTGATCTGGTCAAATCAACTCTTGAACGAACCGAGCTAATAAACTCCCAATCAAATATAAAAATAAATCTGGAGGTTTTACACAGCCTGTCCCTGGACTCGCGTATCCAACGCGAAGTCTTTTTCATCCTGATCGAGGGACTCAATAATATCCTGCAGCATGCCGGTGCCGATTCAGTGGATATCCGGATCGATCAGATCGCAGGTCTGTTTACAGTGGAGATGGCAGATAATGGCTGCGGCTTCGTCCCTGACAAGGCGCCCAAGGGGGGGATGGGGTTGATAAACATGCGGGAGCGTACCCGCAATCTAGGCGGCATCTTTCGTCTGGAGAGTGCGCCAGGTTCTGGCACACTCATTCACTTTGAGTTGGCTATAGACTCAGCACCAGAACGCGGAGTTCACACATGAAAATTTACAACATCTTGATCGTTGACGACCACCCGATGATGCGGACAGCAATACGGTTCGTAATTGAAGACCAGCCAGGTTTGAAAGTAGCAGGAGAAGCCGGAAGCATCAAGGAAGGCAGGCAAGCCGCCCTTGCGTTCAGACCGGATTTGATCCTGCTGGACTTATACCTGCCAGACGGAAGCGGCATGGATATGATCCGTTTTAGGAACGAGCAGTTGCCAAAGGTAAAAATTCTGGTATTAACCAGCTCGAATAATGAACAGGATATTACGGATGCCGTGAAAGCCGGCGCAGACGGGTATGTCGTCAAGGATTCTCCGCCTGAACAGTTGATACTGGCAGTACGAAGTATATTGGCCGGAAGAGCATTCCTCACCCCTGTGGCAACCAACATCCTGCTAAAACAATTGCGGGCCGATGGGGTAAAGCCTCAGGATAATGATCTTCAACTCAGCGATCGAGAATTGGAGATCATGAAAATTTTGGCTCGCGGCGCTACAAACTCAGTAATCGCTGAAGAGCTAAAAATCGCTGAGAGCACCGTCCGCAGCCATTTTCAGCGCATCCAGAAGAAATTGGGATTTACCAATCACAACCAGACGCTGATATATGCCGTGCAAAATTATACGAAGGGGTAGCAGACTGATCAAATAAAATTTGGATCGGGATATCTTTTGGTTGCGCAACGACGCCGGCTAGCTGGAAGGCAGTGCTTTCCCCTCGCATACAAGCAGCAGTATGTTGACAGGTATCCCAACGTGATCACTAGCCGATCCAGCTTGCTACGGGGAAATAAATCCAATTTTGGATTGTGACACATAAGAACCAACTCCGCAATGATCTGCACTTATCGATATTGCAATCTTCTATACACTCCGATTGGTGCTATACTAATTTGAGTTCTAAATTCCTTTATTTGGTTTGAGGAGTACAATATGAAAGTGGTCTTGCAATCCACGTTATGTAAAATCGGGGGACATTCATTCGCATCGCCTTTCCGGGACCCTATATTTTTGCCGTCAAACTAACGCTGTTGTTTATCCTTCCAGCAGGGAATATTGATCGGAAATTCCCTGTTCAATGACTGCTTTCTGACAATCAGGACCATATGATTCCATGAAAAATAAGATCAAACCGTCAAACATAAGTAATGAGAAGAGATCTTTCGACGTTCCTGCAGAGGTGAATAACCAGCATCTTATGGATGAATTGCAGAAGCGTCAATTTGAGTTGGAAATGCGGAATCAGCTGCTGGTCCAGGCCCGCTCTGAGGCCGAAGCGGCTCTTAATCAATACACCGATCTGTATGACTTTGCACCTGTGGGTTATCTTACACTGGCTCGGGACGGCACGATCCGTCAGGCCAATCTGGCTGCGGCAAACTTGCTGGGGATGGAGCACCACGAACTGGCCCAGCGTAGACTGGGGGCATTTGTTTCCATTGAGTCCAACTCCACCTATGCCGACTTTCTTGAAAAATTAATATCAGGAACCGGAAAAGATATCTGCGAACTGGCTTTTGACAAAAAGGAAAAAAGATCGCTTTGGGCGCGCCTCGAAGCGACCTGTTTCGAGGGCGGCCATGAGTGCCGCGTCTTGCTGACTGATATCACTGAGCGCAAGCAGGCGGCATCTTTACTGCAGGCGCGTATTCGCCTTAGTGAATTTTCCGATTCGCACTCACTGGATGAGTTTTTACAGGAATCGCTCGACCAGGCCGAAGCATTGACGGGCAGTCAGATCGGATTCGCTCATTTTCTCGAAGCAGATCAAAAGACATTGAAATTGCAAATGTGGTCCAGCAATACTCTGAAAAATATGTGTACTGCTGAAGGGAAGGGAAGTCATTACGCAGTGGATCAAGCCGGGGTATGGGCTGATTGTGTTTCAGTGCGCGCGCCGCTGATCCATAATAATTATCCAACCCTCCCTTATCGCAAAGGGTTACCAGAGGGTCATGCGCCTGTGCTTCGCGAGCTGGTGGTGCCAATCCTTCGAAATGATCTGATCGTAATGATCATGGGTGTAGGCAATAAATCCACCGACTATGACGAAAAAGATATTGAGGTACTTTTTCAATTGGCAAACTCGGCCTGGGATATTGTTCAGCGCAAGCGAGTGGAAAAGGAATTGCAGGAAAGCGAAGAACACGTTAGGGTAATATTTGAAACATTGTCGGAAGGTATTGCGTTGAACGAAATAGTCTTCAATTCTGACGGAGAAATGGTGGATTATAAGGTCTTGGAAGTAAATGACGCGTTTTACCGGGTTGCTGATTTTGATAAAGACAAAATTATCATTGGAAACACAGCTACGGATCTATATGGAATGGATGAACAAACGATCAAATATTTCTGGGAAAACCATAAAGATACAACCGAGACCATCATCTCTGAATTCCTAAGCCCGAAAAGCAAAAAAACATTTATCGTATCAACATCCCCTTTTATAAATAACAGGTTTGTAACTTCATTTCAAGACATCACAGACCGCAAGCGGGCCGAGATGGAGCGACAAGTGTTTTCGGAGATCACGGAAGGATTGGTCGCGACTGGAGACTTACATGAATTTCTGTGGCTCGTTCATAACTCTATTTCAAAATTGGTTTACGCAGAGAACTTCTTCGTCATCCTGCATGATAAAAATACCGACTTATTCGAAGAAGTCTACTCGGTGGACAAATTCGATCCGCCCGGGCCGCCTGCCAGCTTGAGAAGGAGCACCAGCGCTTACGTCTTCCGCAGCGGACAGCCGTTTTTGTCCACACCGGCGCGCTTTGACGAATTGATCATGCAGGGGGAAGTTGAACTGGTCGGTACCAACTCGCCCTCCTGGCTGGGCGTACCTTTGAAAACAGCCGGGGAAATCCTCGGCGTAATGGTGATACAGGATTATGAAACCCCCGATCGTTACTCGAAATATGATATGGATCTACTCACTTCAATTGCCGCGCAGGTGGCTCTGGTCCTTGAACGCAAACGGACTGAGCAGTTGATCCGTCAAAACGCCAGCGATTTGGAGCTGCGGGTTGAGGAACGCACATTGGATCTGATCCGTGCCAACCGTGCCAAGGATGAATTTCTCGCGAACATGAGCCATGAATTACGCACGCCGCTGAACAGCATCATGGGGTTTTCGGAATTGTATTTGGAAGGGGTCTATGGCCCGTTCAACGAAAAACAAGGACAAACCATACAAACGGTCCAGTCCAGCGGCCAGCATCTTTTGGGATTGATCAACGATATTTTAGATATCTCCAAGATCGAAGCGGGCAAACTTGAGCTTCACCCCGAAGAGATCGAGGTGCATGAGATCTGCCAGTCGAGTTTGATTTATATCAAGCCAATGGCAGATAAAAAATCCATTACCGTGGAATATTCATCCTCTCCGGCCACAGCTGAAGTTTTTGCCGATCCGAAACTCCTCAAACAGATACTGGTCAACCTGCTGAATAACGCTGTGAAATTCACTCCTATAAAAGGAACCG
This sequence comes from uncultured Chloroflexota bacterium, assembly GCA_903914955.1. Lineage (GTDB taxonomy): Bacteria > Chloroflexota > Anaerolineae > Anaerolineales > Villigracilaceae > Villigracilis. The sequence goes on from CAIWRB010000057.1 coordinate 5,085, forward strand.
TAAAACTCGAAGTAGAAGCAGATCCAGGATCAGGCCTGATGCGTTTTTCGGTCACTGATACTGGTATTGGAATCACGCCTGAAGACCAGCAAAAATTATTCAAACCCTTTGTTCAGATAGACAGCAGTTTATCGCGTCAATACGAAGGCACCGGATTGGGACTGGCGCTGGTTAAAAAAATGGTTGAAATGCACGGCGGAAGCGTTGCCGTTCAAAGTGAAGCAGGCGCGGGAAGTCAATTCACATTTGTTTTGCCGTGGAATCAAACCATGGAAATTAAAGATGATCCAGGTTTACCGGATATGGTAAGCGAGAAACACAACCCAAAACAAAAGGCATTGCCGGCCGGCTGCGGGAAGATCCTGATCGCGGATGATAATGAAGTCAATGTGATCATGCTGATGGATTACCTCGAGAATCGCGGGCACGAGGTATTTGTGGCGCATCATGGCGGTGAAGTACTTTCCAAAGCGCAGAGGTTTTTCCCGGATGTCATCTTAATGGATCTCCAGATGCCGCAGGTTAATGGATTTGAAGCGACCCGCCGCCTGCGAAAGGATCCTCAATTTGCCTCAGTTACGATCATCGGCCTGACCGCTTTTGCAATGGATGGCGACCGTGAGCGCTGCCTCGAAGCCGGCATGGATGAATACGTCAGCAAGCCTTTTAGTTTGAAAGATCTCAATGAAATGATCGTAAATTTTATCAACTATTCATAAGGCTAGTGCTTTTTTCCGGGATACCTATTCTGTATTTATTTTTCATCCAAGCAGGAGACAGAATGAATTTGAAATTGAAAAAGCCTCAAAAGATTATTAATAGTCGTCAAAAGAAAAAGCGGCTATCGTTTCAAATTGTTTCTTTTGGATCCCAAATTTTACTAGCCTGCGTTCTTATTTTTTCCACATCTTCGCGCGCCCACGCAAACCAGGAAATGAGCGCAGCAGGTAATGTCGCTTTTGCAGATGGCACTTCATTGAAGACCATCATTATAGATAATTATTCCCCCTACACGTACGTGAATGGAGCAGGACAGCCGGACGGTTTCAGCGTGGATTTAATGCAGGCTGTGGCGAAAGTGATGGGCGTCACGCTTGAGATCAAGGTGGATACCTGGGATAATGCGCGGCATGCGCTGGATAACGGCGAGATAGACTTTCTGCCAATGATGGCGTACTCTGCAGAGCGCGATAAGCTCTACGATTTCTCGCCGCCGCACACCATCGCGTACGATGCTTTTTTTACACGCAAAGATGCCAGCGTGATCCGCTCGATGGATGATCTGCAGGGGAAAAATATCATCGTCATGGAAAGCGATCAGGCGAACGATTATCTGCATTCACTTTCATCCATCAAAATTGAACAATTGATCCTGGTTGACTCGTTACCAGAAGCGCTCCAGCTTCTGGCGTCTGGAACGGGTGACACAGCGCTTATGCCAAAATTGGTCGGGTTGACGCTGATCAGGGATTTGAATCTGACGAATCTCGAACCGTCAGCGGTGGTGGTGGAAGCGTATAACCGTCCATTCAGTTTCGCGGTCAAGGATGGAAATCAAGCGGTCCTAGAACGTTTGAATCAGGGTTTGAGCATTGTCAAAGCCACGGGGCAATACGATGAAATTTATAAAAAATGGTTCGGGGCCTTCGAGCCGCAAGGAGTATCAACAAAAGTACTCCTTATAGATCTGGGCTGGATAATTCTGGTTTCCCTGCTAATTGGAGGAGTGCTCCTCTTATGGCTGCTTACACTCAGAAAACAGGTGGCCGCGCGCACCCGATCTTTGGAGTTGGAGATGCAGGAACGCATGCTGGCTGAAAATTCCCTGCGCGAAAGTGAGGATAAATTTAAATATGTTTTTGATTTTTCCATCATCGGAAAATCGATCACACAGTTCACCGGTGAAGTGAACGTCAATCAGGCGTTTTGTAATATGCTGGGTTATTCACTGGAGGAAACACAGGCTAAAAAATGGCAGGAGTTCACTCATCCTGACGATATTGAGTTGACAAAAAACGAAATTGAAAAACTCATTTCTGGCGAAAAGGATTCTGCGCGCTTCGTCAAAAGATTTATTCATAAAAATGGGTCCATCGTTTGGGTGGATTTAAGCTCCAACATCCGCCGAAACGCACAAAATAAACCTTTGTATCTTATATCTGCCATGATCGACATCACCGAGCGCAAGCAGGCGGAGGATGCGCTTCGGGAGAGCGAGTCGTTACTGCGAACAATAACTGAGAATTATCCAAATTCCTTTATCTCGATCATCGAAAAAGATCTAACCGTTGGATATACTTCCGGACTGGAATTTAGAAAACAAAACCTGGATCCGAAACTATTTGTGGGATTGGAATTGGAACAGATCTTTGGGGAATATGCTCCTCTTGTCAGCAAATATTATCTCAAAACTTTTGGCGGTGAAGAAACGCAATTTGAACTGTTTATCAATGATCAATATCAGCAATATCGAACCGTGCCATTGGTTGATCAGAACGGCAAGATCAACAAGATCCTGAGCGTGGTGGAGAATATCACCGAACGCAGGCAGACTGAAGATGCCCTTCGGCAAAGTGAAGCGCGGTTTCGCTCTTATTTTGATCTGCCTCTGGCGGGACGCGCAATTACCACACCGGGCAAAGGCTGGCTTGAAGCGAACGCGGTTTTGTGTGAAATGCTCGGTTATACCAAACCTGAATTGATCCGGATGAATTGGGAGGAACTAACTCATCCAGATGACCTGTCTATCGACTTGCAGCAATTCAATCAGGTGATGGCTGGAGAGATCGATGGGTATACCCTCGAGAAACGCTTTATCCACAAAGATGGGCATGGCATAGATACCAACCTGGCCGTTCATTGCGTCCGACATCCCGACCGATCTGTTGACTATTTTGTGGCATTGATCCAGGATATCAGCGAGCACAAAAAAGACGAAGATCATATCCGCCAATTGAATCTGGACCTCGAGGAGCGCGTGCGTTCCCGCACGGAACTATTGGATAACGCCAACAAGGAGCTGGAAACCTTCAGTTATTCAGTCTCGCATGACCTGCGCGCGCCTTTGCGCGGCATTGATGGGTGGAGCCAGGCTTTATGGGAAGATTATCACAACCAACTCGATGAACAGGGTCAACAATATATTGAGAGGGTGCGCTCCGAAACCCAGCGAATGGGATATTTAATTGATGATCTGCTTCAGCTCTCGCGATTGAGTCGGGCCGAGATGGTCAAAACACAAGTGGACCTGAGCGCCCTCGCGCAGACCATTGTGGAGCGCCTTAGAGTGGATGAACCACAGCGCCAAGTGGATTTCAACATCCAGGCAGGCCTTTTCGCCGAAGGAGATTCTCACTTGCTGGAAGCAGTCCTTGCAAACCTGCTGGGCAACGCCTTCAAATTTACCTCCAAACAACCGCAGGCGCATATTGAGTTTGGGCAAACCGAATCAAATGGTCAACCTATTTTCTTCATCCGCGATAACGGCGCGGGTTTTGATATGGCTTATTCTAAAAAATTATTTGGAGCATTTCAGCGTATGCACAAGAATTCAGAATTCCCCGGCACAGGCATCGGGCTGGCGACTGTTCAGCGTATAATCCATCGTCATGGCGGACGTGTATGGGCGGAAGCAGAAGTGGGGCGCGGCGCTACTTTTTACTTTACGATCGAGGAGATCAAATGAAATCTAAAATTATTTTGTTGGTCGAAGATAATCCCAGCGACATTGGGTTAACCAGGCGCGCGTTTGAAAAAAGCCGAATTTCAAACGATCTGGTTATTGTCCAGGATGGTCAGGAGGCGCTGGATTATTTACTTGGCACAGACCCGCTCACAGGTCAGATTGTGAACGAAGCGCCAGCCTTGATCCTGCTCGATCTGAAACTTCCAAAAGTGGACGGACTGGAAGTCCTGAGCCAGATCCGCGCAGATGAACGCACCCGCCGCCAGCCGGTGGTCATCCTCACTACATCCAGTGAAGAGGAAGATATCGCGCGAAGTTATGATATGGGCGCCAATAGTTACATCCGCAAGCCGGTTGACTTTAATCAATTTGCTAAAGCCGTTCAACATTTGGGTTTATACTGGCTGGTATTGAACGAGCCAGCTCCACCTAAAAAGGAATAACATGGATATTCGTCTTGCTGTTCTTTTAGTCGAGGATTCAGAAAGCGACTCGCAATTGATCGTCCGCTTATTAAAGAAGGCGGGCTACAAAGTTGTTTCTGAACAGGTTGAAACCGCCGAGCAGATGTACGCTGCGCTGGAAAAGTGCGCCTGGGACGTGGTCATCTCAGATTACAGCCTGCCGCAGTTTAGCGGGAAAGCCGCGCTGGAATTGCTTCAAGAGAAACAGCAGGATATTCCATTTATCATCGTGTCAGGCGTCATTGGCGAAGAGACAGCGGTGGCGATGCTGAAAGCCGGCGCGCATGATTATTTGATGAAGGGAAATCTTGAACGCTTGGTTTCAGCAATAGAACGAGAACTTGAGAACGTCAAGATAAGACATCAGCGCAAACAGGCGGATGATGATCTG
>CAIWRB010000058.1 GCA_903914955.1 uncultured Chloroflexota bacterium
GATGCTCTGGCTGTGGTTGGGTTGTTCAAAAAGATTTGTCAGTTCGTGTCCATGATTGTCCTTCGTGCGGTTTGGTTCTTGATCGTGATTTGAACGCTTCGCTAAACATAGAAGCTCTCGGACTAGAGAGCCTGGGCTTTGCCCTGGAAGCCCCCGCCTTTTGGCGGGGGGAGTAGTCACAAGCAGGGCAATAAATTATTTATGAAAAAAATCTTTATTTACATGTTTTGCATTGTAATCCTTGCTACATCCGCGCCTCGTATCAGCTTGCCGATAGCGGCAATTACTGCCTCCACGCCAACTCCGCCCTCAATATCGGTCTCAACAACTCCCATGCCGGAAGCGCTATGGATAAGCCCGGCTGTTCCACCCGAACTCGCTGACTTAGCGCGGACCTGGCCGATCGCAACCACAAACAACCCCGTGCTTGCGACACATAAATTAGATGTGACGGAGACTGCAACAGGAGCTTTATGGATTTACGCCCTGGCTGCACCATTTCCTACTGTGACGGATGATGTTACTTTTCAGGATCTCCTTGCTACCTGGAAGGGCGTTCCTACGGGACCTTTTAGCGGGCATGGCTTTCTAATGGCAGAATCCACTCTGAAGGCGTTCACCGCACTTTGGGGTGAACCAGTTTCAGGCGCGGTAACGATCGCTCCATCTGAGGAGTTATTGGATCTTGCTTGGAATACATCCGCGTGGGCGATCATCCCATTTGAAGACATTCAACCAAAATGGAAAGTTCTGGCTATGAACGGCCAATCCCCGATCCATAAAAATTTTGACGCTGGTATGTATCCTCTAAAAATAAATTTTGGATTATCAAACCCGATAGCGCCTGCCTTGCCTGAGTCAAACCGCGATGCCTCCAAACTTACAACAGTAATTTTGACCGGGGTGACAGCACTTGTACGCGCCACTGCCGTCACCATGGAAATAAAAGGGATGACATATCCAGGTACCCTCATTGGCGATTGGCTGCGGGAAGCTGATGTGACGCACATCAGCAATGAAGTAACGTTGGATAAAAATTGCCCGGCGCCAAGCGCAAGTTATACGAATTTTATTTTGTGCAGCGAACCAAAATACCTTGAACTATTTTTGAGCGTTGGCGCAGATGTTATTGAATTGTCAGGAGATCACTTAATGGATCGTGGGGCAAACGCCCTGCTGGACACACTTGGTATATATAAAAAAAACAACCTATTATTTTATGGGGGCGGCATAAACGCAAATGACGCAAAGCGACCCCTATTAATGGAAGTGAATGGCAACAAGATCGCATTAATGGGTTGCAACGGGAAAAAAAATTACCCAAAAGCCTCCGACACGAGCCCCGGCCCAGCCAATTGTGATTATGATTTTTTTGTAAAGCAAATAAAAGAAGTGAAGGCACAGGGATATATGGTCATTTTTACATTCCAACATGAGGAATGTTATTTTTCGGGACCATGCTACTCACAAGAAGAAGGGTTCCGCAAAGTGGCTGATGCGGGCGCGATCATTGTCAGCGGCAGTCAGGCGCATTTTCCGCATATTATGGAATTCAGCGGCGATTCTTTTATTCATTACGGACTGGGGAATTTATTCTTCGACCAGATGACCTACATTCTTCCAGACGGTAAAGTCATTGATGGCACGCGCCGTGAATTTTTAGACCGCCATGTTTTTTATGATGGCCGTTACCTGGGCACTGAATTGTTGACCGCGATGCTGGAAGATTACTCGCGTCCGCGCCCGATGACAAAACCCGAGCGCACATCCTTTTTGACTGAATACTTCTATCTCAGCGGCTGGACTCCTTTTACATCCCCGCCCATTCCCCAGCCAACTGTTACACTCACGCCGATCGCTTTACCGTAATATAATCTTGATTTTATATGAAAGTCCCGCAGGTTTGGAAAAACCAAACCTGCGGGACTTTGTTTAATTTTATGGTCTACTTCAACACCTGAAAATCGGAAACCGAAAGCGTGAGTTCATCATCTGCGGCAGCTTTGATAAAGTCAAAAAAGATCTCGCTGGGAAATCCGAGAGTGGAGTCGTATGTTACCGTGACCTCGTCTGCGCCGCCTGATTGGCCAGATTCCAGTTCAGTAAAGAGGCGTTCGATCGTGGCGTGTTGGGAGAATATCTCGTAGTTTGGATCCGTCAGAGCGGCGAGAGTCCCGTCAGGGTAGGTCATCGAAATAATTTCGCCGTTCTGCACTTCAACTATGAGCGGCATCTTATCGCGAAATACGCAGAAGCATCCGACGTTTAGCGAGAAACGATAATGTGCAACGCCAGAGTCCTGCCATATTTGGCGATTGCGATCAAGTTCGGATGACGCTCCAAAAGAACAAGCCGTGAGGATAAAGATAAAGGTGAGTAGAATTATTTTTTTCATTTTTGCTCCTTGTATAAATAACGACACAATTGAGCATTAAGTTCCCGCTGATTTCGCCCATGAACGGAGAGAGGGTTATAAAAATTATTTCGGTTTGTACAACCTGCCCTTCCAACTGACCCCTGTCCCTGAAATTACCTTCCATGCGGATGCGAGCATCATCGCAGCGAATATGGCAGCGCCTAATGGGGTTGTCCATGCGTACCATGCAGAGATCTTCATTATGCGCGCAACTCTTGCACGCATAATCATTAATATTCCAAAAACCGTGAGCGCCTGCGCAATAATTCCCAATGAAAATAAGTCTTCAGTTTTGATGTACAAAAGCAGACCGAGCACAGGCCAGACAGGCAGAAATAATGCCGCAATTAACGCGATCATTGCGCCAAAAGCGCCAAGCAATAACATGGATGGATGGCCGCGCAATCCGAGATAGATATTCTTCGTCCAGCCTTCCCATATGGTGGATAAGGATGTGTACATGCGCGTATTGATGAACTGCATACCATCCGCCACCACGAGACGATGCCCATTCCACTTCACTTGTTCTGAGATGGCTTTATCTTCCACGATCTGATCTTTGACACTTTCATGTCCCCCGATGGAATCGTAGACAGCGCGTTTTATCATAATGAATTGACCGTTCGCGATCGCATCGCGCGTGTGAGGATCATTGACTTTGCGCGGTGAAAATCCCACCGAGAGCGCGGTCATCACAAGTGGCATGACAACTTTCTCCCAGAAGGAACCCAATATCTGTTGATTCATCGTGGTAAATAGATCTGCTTTTGTTTCGACGGCTTTGGTATAACAAGATGAGAGCGCTTGAGGGCTGAGGAATGTATCCGCGTCTACAAAGCATAACCACTCGCCACGTGCCGCTGCCGAGGCTTGAAATAATGCATAAGGTTTTCCAGCCCAGCCTTCAGGTAAGTCTGATCCGCTGATCGGGAGCAGGCGAGAATCACGAATTGCGATCTCTTTTAATTGAGTCAGAGTCGCATCAGTGGAGCGGTCATCCAAAACAATTATTTCGATGTTTGGATAATCCTGCGCGAGCGCGGCTTCGACAGATCGGCGGATATTATTTTCTTCGTTGCGGGCAGGGATGCAAATTGAAATCAGCGGAGCATTTGCGGCGGGAGGGGATGCCGTCGTGACAATAATGTCGAGATGATATTGATCGTGGATCCAAAAAATAATGATCAGCGCCGCGATAAATAGAATAGTGGATGTTATAAAATATGACATGCGAGTTAATATTTCAAAGATCTAAATAACTTTGACTGTACTTCCCCGCTCGGTCTTTTCAATTTCAATGCGATTCGGGAACGCATCCTTAAGTTCATCAAGATGCGTGATAACAAGGATTTTTGCGAAATCATGTTTGACAAGGTTAATGGCTTCGATCAGTCTCTGACGCCCCTGAGCGTCCTGCGAACCAAAGCCTTCGTCAATGACAAGTGTTTGCAGGCGTGCGCCTTTGCGCTGCGCGAGAATTTCGGAGAGCGCGAGACGAATTGCAAAATTAACTCTGAATGCCTCACCGCCTGAATACATTTCATAATCACGCAGTCCTGATGAATCGCTGATTTGAATGTCCAGCGTTTCTTTCAGGTCGTCACGTTTTTTATCCTTGTATTCGGCTTGCGTTACAAATCGAATGGACATCTGGCCGCCGCTTAATCGTTCAAGCAGTTCGTTGGCTTTATCTTCTATTTGCGGAAGTGCCTGTTCAATTAGCAAAGCTGGCACGCCATCTTTGCCAAACGCACGCTCCAATATTTTATGACGCGTGATCTGCTGGTTGAGTTCTTCGCGTTGACCATCAAATTCTTTTTTCCGTATGGTTTGCGTGGCAAGCACATCCACTTTTTGGCGAGCCGCACCGACTCGGTCACGGGTGCTGTTTTCATCCTCGCGCAATGTGTACAGTTCGCGTTCCACTTTATTGAGATCGGGAGACGAGGCTTCTGCAGATTGAAGGGCGGTATTTGCGATTTGATATTCTATGTCCAGATTTTCGATCTGAGATTTGCGGCTTGCGATCTCAGAACCTAGATTGGCAATCTCGCTTTCGATCTGCCTATTCACTACGTGGGCTGATTTCAAGCTATTGAATTCTTCCTCTGCGATTTGCCCGTCTGTCACTGTGCGTCTAGCAATTTCGTGCGCGGAAGTGTCATAACCAAGTTTGGCGAGTTCTTTATCTAATTTGGATAATTGTTTGCGGGCTTCGGCCGCGAAAGATTCTTTATCCACTATCTTGGTAACTTCAGCCAAACGCTTTTTGCCAAATTTATCCCACTCTTTTTCAGCGGATTGAATGCCATTAATTTTTTCGGTAAGTTGCGCTATGGTGCTTGAGTGTTTAACCCGCTCGTTTTCCACATTAACAAGTTTTGCGACTTGTGTTTCGAAATCTGCTATTTGCCCTTCTATTTCATCCAGTATTCTTTTATTTGCGCGGAATTGATCGCCTTTGTCTTTTCCGTCTTTATTCAATTCCTTCAGCGTGGACTCGCGATGAGCCTTGCTTAATTCCTGTCCACAAACAGGGCAGTTGGCGCCGTGCGCTTCTTCGAGCGAATCACGTTGTTTTTCTATTTCCTTCATTTCCTTGCGAAGTGATTCGTTTTCAACCTTCAGCGCGGAATATTTTTCACGCGCCTCATTGCGCTGGCCTTCCAATTCTGCGCGTTCCTTGATCTTTGATTCCACTTCTTTCAATAATTGATTCACGTCTGCGATCTGTACAGTCAATTCATCTTTCACTGAAACCTGATCACTGATCACCGACAACTGCTTACTCAGCCCGCCAAGTTCCTGTTCAAGTTTTGCCTTTTCCACTTCGATCTCGCGTAATAACGGCTGTCTGTGTTCATCATGTTCACGGAATTCCAGCACCGCTTGATCGAATGCTTCCAATTCCTTGCACGCTTTTTGCCAGACTTGATACGCGGATTCGATTTCCAGTTCGCGGCTGATCAGATTCGTGTACCTAGCTCGGTCTGATTCTTTTTCTGCAAGGCGCACCTCCAGCCCTGAAAGCGAGGAACTCTCACGCGCATGTGAAGCGGCTAAAGTTTCCACGAGTTTTTGTTGCCCGATAAGAAATGCGGCGTTCTTCTTAATATTCTCAAGTACAGATTCCTGCACAGCGCGCGTGGACGAGATCTGCTTCAAAGTATTCTCAAGTTCGGCAAGGTTTGCCCTGCGGACGGCTTCCTGTGATAATTCAGAATCAATTTCCGCCAGGCGGCCGTCAACATCATCCACTTCACGTTCGATAAGTTTTCTTCTTTCAGCTGTGCGTTCCTTGTAATCATCCCAAATTTCCAAGCCGAGGATCGTACCAAGTATGTCTTTGCGCTCGCTGGCTTTCTTCTGTGTGAACTGGTCAGCCTTGCCCTGTAAAAAGAAGGATGCGTTGATAAAGGTTTCATAATCGAGCCGAAGAGTCTGCTCGATGCGTGCCTGAGTATCGCGGGTCGTCTTTTCGGTAAGTGGTTTCCATTGATCATTGGCTAAAATCTGAAATTCAAGCACTGTACTTTTATTGCGCGGCAAAGTTCTTTGCACACGGAACACATTGCCTTCATAATCAAATGTCAAGGCAACTTCTGCGGCTTTTACATCTGGATTCAAGTTGATAACGTCAGTGCCTTTTCCGCGAGCCTCGCCGAACAAAACCCACGTTAGCGCATCCAGCAGGGACGACTTGCCCGCGCCGTTATGACCTGAAATACACGCAAGATCGAAAGAGTTGAAATCCAATTCAACAGGATCGAGATACGAAAGAAAACCTGAAATACGAAGATGGCGGGGAATCATGTTGAAGCATTTCCTTGGAAGTAAGAACGGTATCCTGCGAACGCAAAAAACAGCTTATGGATGATGTTGGATTATAATCGACGCGATATGTCAGAAGACGAAGCACCCCACTCCCGACGCCGTATGACCATTCTGGCGGTCATTATTGCAACCATTCCGTGCTACTGTCTTGGATTTATCGCTCTTTCACTCGCCCCGGATGGCGGCCAAACGACCCCCACTCCCACAGTCACTTTGACAGAAACTGGCACACCTCTCACCCCTACGATTAGTGTCACTCCACTTATCGCGACAGGCACCATCACGCCCACCAATACCGCCACCAACACTCCCACAGCAACCGCAACCATTCCCTCATCCACTCCCTTCCAACCCAACACGAGCACATCAACTCCAACGAATATCCCCACATTCACCCCAACATTTACGGCTACAGCCACTTCAACAAGCACAGATCTGCCGACCAATACGCCGACATCAATTCCAACCAATACAATAGCCCCCTCACCAACTTCATTTGGCAACCCATAAAACATGACTGACATTCTTCCTTTCCTTAAATCAATTATTTCTGTCGCTGGCCTTTCTGGATATGAAACGCCCGTTGCGAATCTCATCGAAGAAAAATGGACTCCGCTGGTGGATGAGATCAGCCGCAGCAGACTTGGTTCAATTCATGGATTGAAGAAGGGTTCTGTTTCTGGTAAAGCATCCCGCCCTTCAGTTTTGATCGCCACGCACATGGACGCCATCGGACTCATGGTCACCCGCATCGTGGACGGATTCATCTACGTCACGAACATCGGCGGCGTGGATGCGCGCGTTTTGCCTGGTACACCTGTATTGGTTCACGCCACAAAGAGCGCCAAAGAACTCTATGGCGTCGTCGCCATGCCGCCCGCGAATTTACTCCCCGAAGGACAAAGCGCAGGCGCGATCGGCTTGAAATATCTGATGATAGATACAGGCCTCACGCCGCGCGAAGTCTCAAAGCGGGTTCACATCGGGGATAGAGTCTCTTTTAACACGGAACCGGTTGAAATGTCAGGTGGATGCATAAGCGGGCATACGCTTGATAACCGCGCATCCGTCGCGGCGCTTACGATCTGTCTCGAAGAATTACAAGCCAAGTCGCATATTTGGGATGTATGGGCGTTGGCGTCCATTCAAGAAGAAGTCACATTCGGCGGCTCGTACACATCCACTTATCAATTACGACCAACCATCGCGATCGCGCTGGATATGACTTTTGGAAATGGCACAGGTTCAAATGATCACACAGCTTTTCCGATCGGCAAAGGCGTGACGCTTGGTATTGGGCCGAGCGTTCATCCATTTTTGCATAAGCGATTCAAGGAAGTAGCAGAACGGGTTGAGATCCCCGTCAAAGATGAAGCGTTACCCGACCATTCGTCAACAGACGCGGATGCGATGCAGTTGACCGCCGAAGGCATCCCGACGATGGTGGTAAGTATCCCGCAAAGATACATGCACACGCCCGTGGAGCTGGTGGCATTAAAAGACATTCAGCGTGCGGGGCGTTTACTGGCAGAGTTCGTCGCATCACTCGAAGCGGATTTTATTAACAAGATCGCCTGGGATTAAAAATGCCCCTCACCCTATCCCTCACCTTCAGGCGAGGAGAAGGGAGCGTAATTTTGCAAAGTGAGAAACTATATGCTTTCAATTGGCACAACACAATTCAAATTGCTCGAAAAATTATGTAACGCAATGTCCGTCTCTGGTGACGAGGGCGAAGTGCGGCGTATTGTTTTGGAAGAAGTCAAACCTTACGCCGACGAAGTCAAAGTGGATGCGCTCGGAAGCGTAATGGTAAGAAAACACGGCACAGGTAAAAAACCATTAAAGGTTTTAATTGACGCGCACATGGACGAAGTCGGTTTCATGATCGTACATGATGATGACGATGGTTTTTATAATTTCGAAGCAGTCGGCGGCATTGACCCGCGCCATTTAGTCGGCAAGCAGGTCATCGTCGGCAAGGATTATACAGTCGGCGTGATCGGCGCGAAACCCATTCATTTGACGACAGCCGATGAACGGAAACACACCATCAATCTCGATTCCATGCGCATTGACCTGGGTCCCGAAGGTAAAGCAAAGGTCGGCGACCGTGCGACTTTTGCCACCAAATTCAAACACGTTGGGCCGTCCATCATGTCCAAGTCCATTGATGACCGAATTGGCGTGGCGATCCTGATCGAATTACTTAAATATGCGCCGAAGAATATTGAATTGTGTTTATCATTCAGCGTGCAGGAAGAAGTAGGTTTACGCGGCGCAACCGTTGCGGGATATTACTTTGAGCCTGACCTCGCCATCGCGGTTGATTCCACACCGGCGCGCGACCTGCCCGATTACGATGGCAGTGAGAATATCACCTATAACACAAAACTTGGATTCGGCCCCGCAATCTATGTGGCGAATTCATCCACAATTGACGATCCGCGCCTAGTGCGATTTCTCGAAGAGACAGCCATCAGCGAAAAGATTCCCTATCAATTCCGCCAGCCTGGTGGAGGCGGGACGAACGCTGGCGCTATCCAACGCTCGCGCGCGGGTGTGCCGGTCGTTTCGGTATCGGTGCCGCATCGCTACACACACTCCCCCATCAGCGTTTCGCGCGTGGATGATTGGAAGAATACCCTCAATCTTTTATATGCAGCGCTAAAACGCATGACGCCAGATATTTTAAAAAGGTAACGTATGAATGGAATGATCGCATTACTCGGTTCTGGAGAATATCTTCCCATTATGGATGACGTCGATCGTTATCTGCTTGCCAATTGTGGAGTGGACACGCAAGCACGCAAGCCGCGCGTTGTCTGTCTGCCGACTGCCGCTGGACGCGAAGGCGATGCGAGCGTAGCCCGCTGGTCAACCATGGGAGTTGAACATTTCTCCCGTCTCGGCGCTGACGTTCAAGCAGTCCCTGTCGTCGACGCAGAATCAGCCAATGATCTGAATCATGCGTCAGCCGTGGAAGATGCAGACCTGATCTACTTCTCCGGCGGTGACCCGGGTTATTTATATCGCACCATGAAAGATAGTTTAGTCTGGCAAGCTGCGCAAAAAGCATGGGCACGCGGCGCGACGTACGCAGGCTGTTCGGCAGGCGCGATGATCCTGGGCAGAGAAATCCCTGATTTTCGTACAATGGGTCTGCGCTCTACTCCCGCATTTGGAATTGTGCCGATCGCATTCGTCATGCCGCATTTTGACGCGATACCTTTATTTGCAAAACCACTTGCTTCTGCTTTGCGCAATCGCTTGAAGGAAGGCGAGATCATGATCGGTGTGGATGAAAATACAGCCATCGTTGGCAAATTAAAGGAAGAGTGGATAGTGTTGGGAAAAGCAAAGGCGCACGTCTTCACAAAAAATAACAACATGAGTTACGCCGCGGGCGAAAAATTTTCACTAGGAAAATAAGCGATGAAACAATTACTCAAAACTCTCACAGAAACATTCAGCCCTTCCGGTTATGAAGATGAAATTCGCAAGGTGATATTGAATGAAGTCAAGTCACTCGCGGATGAAGTCCGCGTGGATGCGCTCGGTAATTTGATCGTGCGCAAGAAACCGATCAAAGGAACCAAATCCCCGAAAAAGATCATGATCGCCGCACATATGGATGAGATTGGTTTGATGGTGACCCATGTGGACGATAACGGGTTCGTCCGCTTTACCGGAATCGGCGGCGTTTATCCACGCAACCTGGTGGGCGGACATGTGCGCTTCGCAAATGGCGTCAGCGGCGTGATCGGTTTGGAACCGACTAGCTCCCCGAGTGATGTTCCAGCGCTCAACAAAATGTTCGTTGACGTGGGCGCAACCAGCAAAAAGAATTGTCCGGTCAAGACCGGTGACGTAGCCGGGTTTGAGCGTTCCTTCCTTGATCTTGGTGATCGCCTGGTTGCCAAATCGATGGATGACCGCATCGGATGTTTGGTAGCGATCGAAGCGCTGCGCGCGTTGAAATCCACACCGCACGATGTTTATTTTGTATTCACCACCCAAGAGGAAGTTGGGACACACGGCGCACAGACTTCCGCCTACGGTATTGATCCTGATCTCGGTTTTTCGATTGATGTTACCAGCTGGGGCGATACTCCCGGCCAAAAAGATTTTGAGGTGGCACTCGGAAAAGGTCCGGCCATCAAGATCCGTGACGGTGGAATGTTATCCGACCCGCGCATTGTAGATTGGATGATCCGCACCGCTGAAAAAGCGAAAATCCCCTATCAACGCGAAGTTCTTTTAGGCGGTACGACAGATGCGCGCGCGATGCAGCTTGTCCGCGGCGGTGTTCCAGTCGGTTGCGTTTCCATCCCCTGCCGTTACGTCCACACCCCAGCTGAGATGGTGGATTTCAATGATGTTAAGAATGCAGTGAAATTGATCGGGTTAATGTTGAAAAATTCGGTTTCAATTTAGATAAACAGCGATTACATAAAACCTGTACTTCAGTAAGTTGATGCATCCGAAAAAATAAAAGGGTTTGGCATATCACGTGCCAAACCCCTTTTGTGGCTATGACACTTTGTCATCCATTTCTTCCTTCTTTGGCATGCCCGAGAGAATGATTGCCACACCCGCGCTTATGGCAAACATGCCCATGGAACCTGCGCTGGCATAATTTGTTAATCCAACCAGCAGACCAAAGAAACCAAGGGCCAGCGCGATCTGCACCTGCCATACAGCTTTTTTATAGGCATCCATCGTAAACCGCCCAACGCCAAAGCCGAGTACGATAAAACCTAATGCGCGAATAAGATAACCTAAAATCGAAAGAACCTCTGCGAACTGACTCATTTTGAACTCCTTATGATATGTTTTACAACCACGCCCACAATCCCCAAAACAGGATCATGACAATACCAATTCCAAATCTTGCCGCAACGGCCCAGCCCCAGCCTGTCATCCACGCTTTTGTATTAGCCAAAGCTATATCACGTTCTTTCAAACGATTCCACTCTGCGAGGAAAAGCCCTGCCGGTGATGCGACCATGCCGGCCAGTGGCGTAAAGAACAAACTGACAATAATCCCCGCCGCGAAAGCAAGTAGGATCGAACTCCACGGCACATTTTTTTCGCGCACATGTTTGGCGATGATAATGTTATCTATGATATTTCCGCCGACCATAAACAGGGTGATAAACGTGAAAAACATCCAATCCACCCAGGTCATCTTACCTTTGGATGCTTCAACGACCGCATAAAATAACGTGCTCAACCACATGATGGTCAGCCCCGGGAAAATCGGAATAAGTAGCCCCGCCAAACCAGCCAGCAGAATAAACAGTGTAAATGATTCGATCACGATCTGCCCAAATTCAGCCATGAATTCTCCTGGTATTTATTTTTTTATTATTCAATCACATCAATCCCGCCCATCCACGGGCGCAGAACATCCGGCACAATGATCGAACCGTCAGCCTGTTGATAATTTTCCATGACAGCGATCAACGTGCGCGGCATGCCCAACCCTGAACCATTCAAGGTGTGCAGGAATTTTGCCTTGCCGCCATCCGTGGGACGGTATTTGATGTTTGCGCGGCGCGCCTGAAAATCAGTCACATTTGAGATCGATGAAACTTCCAGCCATTCATCACAGCCCGGCGCCCACAGTTCGAGATCGTATGTTAAGGATGCGCCGAATCCCAAATCACCACTGCACAGGCGTTTCACTCGATATGGAATACCCAGCAATGCGCAGGTCTCTTCCGCATCTTTGACCATCTTCTCGTGCTGCGTTTCTGATTCTTCAGGCTTGCAATAAGTGTACATTTCAACTTTATCGAATTGATGCCCGCGCTTGATTCCGCGCACATCACGCCCCGCGCTCATCTTCTCGCGACGGAAGCATGGAGTATAAGCAGTGTAAAGTTTTGGCAGTGACGCTTCATCAAGGATCTCGTCCATGTGCAGCCCTGTCAACGGGACTTCGGCAGTTGGCACAAAATAATAATCTTCCTCATGATCCTTGTATAAATTATCCGCAAATTTCGGCAACTGACCCGCGCCATAAACCACCGCGCTCTTCACCATGAACGGCAAGTATTCTTCCTGATAGCCCTGTCGAATATGCAGGTCAAGCATCCATGCAATTAGAGCACGTTGCAAGCGTGCTCCAGCTTTTTGCAATACGTAAAAACGTGAACCAGTTAATTTCGTGCCGCGTTCAAAATCCAGAATACCGAGTGCGGGCCCGAGGTCCCAGTGCGGCTTCGGCGTGAATTCAAATTTGCGCGGTTCGCCAATCGTCTTGGTGACCACATTCTCGCTGTCGTCTTTTCCATAAGGAACACGCGCATCGGGAATATTTGGCAGCGCAGATGTGAGTGCAATTAATTCAGTTTCGACTTGAGCGACTTGCTTATCGAACTCTGCGATCTTATCTCCAACCAGACGCATCGCTTCGATCTTCGACTTTCGGGCTGATTCCTCTTTCAGTTGCCCGATCTCTTTTGAGACAGTGTTCCGCTCCGCTTTGAGGACTTCCACCTGCGAGAGCAGAGCGCGGCGCTTTTCATCCAACTGTAGAATTGAATCCACAGGTGATTCGTCCATTTGGCGGTCTTTCAATGCCTTCCGAACGACCTCAGGTGTTTCGCGAATGAGATTGATATCCAACATGTTGCACCTCCGTGTGCATTTAACAGAATACGCCCCAGTCCATTGCAGGACGAGGGGCGTCTCGTGGTGCCACCTGCTTTACCCTAGCCTCATCAGCTCCCGCATCATTGGAAAAAATGGGAGAGGTGTCCCAGAGGGACAGTGTGGGGGTGGGTCTCTTGGCTTGCACTGTAACGGGCGCAGCCCGATTCTCTTATGGCTGTTTGCCTCTGCAAGAATAACACTGACGAAGTGGATTTCATCCTCTGGCTGATCGTCTCACACTACCCGACGACTCACTGAACAGTTACATGATTACTTGTCTTCGCGCTGGTTTTATTATTGGGTCAATTATATGCGAGGCGAAATATATGTCAACTGTTTCATACAGTACAATATACACACTTGACTCTTTATCAAACCAAAACCTTTAGGAGAATTGATGGCCAGACTCATCCCAGCCGCCGAGCGGATCATCCGAGCAAGGGCTTTGATCCAACAAGCACGCGAGCTGTCCGTTTCACCAGACATTGAAGGCGGGCGCAATAATTTTTCTTATATAGCGAACGTAAAGGATCATCTGAGACAAGCACGTGATCTGGTCAAGTTCATACCTATGACCGCCGGCGTTAGCGTTGAAATGAAGGAGGAAGTCAAAAGAATTTTTCAGGAGGCAGATCAAGCCGATCAGGATATACTACGATAACTTCCCCAATCTGGAATGGGAGCAAAGAAAGAAAAAAAGTTGTAAAATAAAGGTAGAGACAACCACCAATTGCCCAATCCTTCATATCAGAGAGAGGTACACCATGAACAATCAGGAACTTGACGATTTGCTCGCAAAACTGCATAAAGAGATAGAAGGAATCCAAAGTGTGGATGAAAAAGGTCAGGATCTTCTGCGCGACCTCTCCTCAGATATTCAGGAATTACTTGGGCGTACAGAAGAAAAGAAAGCCGCACCATCCATGTTGGAACGCATCGAAACATCTATTGATCATTTCGAGGTTACACACCCCGAACTTACCTCGGCACTTTCCAGCTTGTTCACGATCCTAAGCAACGCAGGGATATAAGAAACTACATCTGAATACTTGTATTTCAAACGTTATTTTAAAATGAGAAGTCCTTTGAGTTGGTTTAGCAACTATAAACCAACTCAAAGGACTTCTTGCTATAGATTAAAACTTCCGCAATATTCAAGAGGGGAAATTTACAGGTGCACCCACTGCCGAAAGATTTCCTTATCAGCAATTTGAATACGGCGATCCTCGATCTTGATCGCCCCGCTTCTCTCCAATTCCTTCAATGAACGTGCCACTACCTCGCGCACAGTACCCAGTCGCGCTGCGAGTTGTTCCTGAGTCCATTGAGGGATATTTTTTTCCAGAGGCAAATCTTCCTGGATCATGCGTGCCAGGCGATGAGTTACCTGATAGAACGCCATCTCGCTCACCATTCGCACCATGCCGCGCAGCATTTTCCCAAAATTATCCAGAACCTTTTGCGAAAACTCCGGATGTGCCAATACCAAACCGCGTAACATTTCACTATTGATCACCCAAACACGGCAAACTTCAAGAGCTTCCACGTTAACAGGGCTTTTTCCGCCATCAAATGCGGGTACTTCTGCAAAAGTGTCTCCCTCCTGAAGAATACGGACAATATATTGGCGTCCCTGGGGCGAAAGGCGGAAAATTTTCGCGCTCCCCTGCTCCAGGATACATAACCCCTCGCATGCCTCACCTTCCCAAAGGAGCACTTCGCCCCGCTGATATATATACAAAGACATTCGTTCTGATATTTCTCTTAAAAGGTTATCAGGAAGGTCATCAAAATATTGATTTGATTTCAAAATCTGGATATGTTTTTCAGAATCTACCGGTATAGTTTTCATAGAATAAATTATATCTCACCAAGCAAAACCTGATCTGTTCCGCGATCCACTTCCCATGGATACACAATGAACGAGTCTGTTATTGCTGCGTAATAATCAGGGCGTACGCTTCCAAACAAATTACGGTACGGATTAAAATGCAGAACGCAGGTCTCAGGAAATCCACCGGCTGCGGAAACACGATTCTTAACGGCTGTGATCGTGCGTCCCGCCGCCCAAACATCGTCTACGATCAAGGTTGGGCGTCCGCGCACTTTATCGTCAGCGGGGAATTGAATAAACTCGGGCCACATCATCAGCGAAGATCGCTGGTTTTCCATTTGCGCAGGGAAATCCACGGCGGCGGTTAGGATGTGCGTAATGTTCATCGCTTCAGCCAGCATCCCGCCTGGGATAATTCCGCCGCGCGTGATCATTACCATCGCGGTAAATTCGCGATGAAATTGGGGAAGCAGATAATCAATGAGTCGGTCTATCTCATCCCATGTGATCATTTCACGACGCGGTTCAGATTCCATAAATATCCTGTAAGACCTGTCAGGTCTGATAGATCTTAAGCCAAGGCGGCCGCTAATGGAGCAGGAGCCAGCACTTGAACAGAACTGCCTTGCGCTTTGGCCGTTTCAACCTCACGCGCCCAGATATACAGGCAAGTGTGATAAGCGGTATTGGTGTAGGAGCTGAAAATACTTGCCACCATCGCGAACGCGAAAAAAATAAACGCGCCGATGATAATCCCAACTAATGAGATTGCTGTGCTGCCGCCGGAGATAAAGGACAAACCACCGCCGATCACAAATCCAATGGCAAGCCCGATTGCGCTAAATAAAAAGCTGATCAATCCAGTCACCCAGCGCACGCCAACCGTGCTAATACCAACCAGTAGAAGATTTTCTTTTGTGATCTTCCAAATACGCTGCATGCTATCTTTAAGATTTAGATCATCGATCACCATGGCGGGCAAGATCAGATATGCGGCTTCTGTCCATAAGGTTTCGAGTAAACCGGTCGCCGAGCGCATTAGCCCTGAAATAATACTATTTTTTCGATTACGCTGTGCTGCGCTCTTCAACATATTGACCACGGTCGAAACCGCCGCCAGCGTTAGAATATCAAAGAAATCACGTTTTACGATCGCCCAGGCTTTGTCCATGCGGCCATCGCCTTCAGAGAGATAACCGTAGATCAAATAAACGGTCATTCCAGAAAACATATAAGTCACCACGAATTGGACAAATATCAATATTCCACCCATTATCGCGAGAGCGAAATTTCCGATGCTGCTGCCGCTAAAAACAAAATATGCGATGGCCAGTGGAATGATACCGATCACAGAAACGATCATCCCGACGACCAGAGCATAGACTGACGGCTTGAGCAAATCTTTATCCTTGAAAGCCATACCCCAAGCTTGTTTCAAGAACGACCAACCCCGCGAAAAACTTTGCATAGCACACGCTCCTTTAGAAAGATAAATTGATTATAGCAAACTTATCGGGTCAATTTCAATTCGCCAATCAGTTAGTTTTATATCGCGTAACAAAGTGGCGGGATCAGGTCCACGCACGATGATCTGCCAGCGATATACATCATCCATTTTTGAGAAGAATGCTGGGACCGGGCCAATCAATTCGGTTTGATGACGACCCTCCGCTTCCATCTTGAGCTTGAGCCTGCCCGCAGTTTTCTGTGACTCTTCTTCCGCTTTGAGAGGATCCGCGTGACGATATTCCAGCCGCGCAAGTTTTGCGTATGGCGGATATCCCAGCTGTTTGCGATACTCCAACTCGCGCAGATAAAATCCACTGACATCATGCTGTGACGCGAATTGAATTGCATAGTGTTCAGGCATGAAGGTTTGCAAAACTACTTTGCCTCCCAGTGCAGAACGGCCCGCTCGGCCCGCAACCTGAGTCAGTGTTTGAAATACTCTTTCGTTCGCGAACGGATCTGGCAGGGTCAGTCCTACATCTGCAAGAACGATGCCAACCAGAGTGACCAGCGGCAGATCGAGTCCTTTGGCGAGCATCTGAGTTCCCACCAACACATCCGCCTGATGATTGGAAAAATGCGTCAGGATAATTTCATGTGAATCTTTTTTGCGCGTGGTTTCCCAATCCCAGCGCAAAGTTCGCGCCTGCGGAAACATAGCTTGCACTTCAGCTTCCACTTTTTCACTACCCAACCCATAAGCACGGATCTGTGCGCTGTTGCAATTGGGACAAGTCTTGGGTACCTGACGTGTGTAATTACAGCGATGACACAATAACGTTTGAGCATTAGAACGTTCCAGCGTTTCAACATGCAAAGTCAGCGGCGTTTCGCACTTCGGACATTTCATCACATGTCCACAATCTCTGCAAAAGACATATGTTGCTGTTCCGCGGCGGTTGAGAAAGAGGATGGCTTGTTCGCCGCGTGAAATAGTTTCAGCCAAAGACTCAGCCAGCACACGCGAAAATATTCCGCGATGGCCTGTCTTAAGTTCTTCGCGCATATCCACAACCTGCACGGGCGGAAGAATTCGTTCCACTACACGGCGCGGTAATTCTAATTTTGTAGTTTGTTTAATTTCTGCTTTATATCTTTGTTCGATCGTTGGAGTGGCGGAACCCATCACGCAAACCGCGCCGCACAAACTCGCGTACTCTTGCGCGGCAGTGACCGCGTGATAAAACGGCGGCTCAGATTGATAGTAGGAACCATCGTGACATTCATCCACGACGATCAAGCCAATATTTGGGAGCGGAGCAAACAATGCAGAGCGCGCGCCAATGATGATCTTAAGTTTCCCCATGCGCGCCCGGCGCCAGGTATCGTATCTTTCGCCTTCAGATAATTTTGAATGAACCAGCCCCACCTGCCCTGGAAAACGCGCCAGGAATCTACGAACCGTTTGCGGGGTCAGCGCAATTTCTGGAATTAATATAATCACTTGTTTGCCACGCCTGATCGCCTCTTCAGCAGCGCGTAAATAAATTTCAGTTTTGCCTGAACCAGTGACCCCGTTCAAAAGAAAGGCTGAAGGCTGAATGTCAAACCTCATTGCGCGATTAATTTCTTCAAGCGCATATATTTGTTCAGGCGTTAGTTCAAGTACCTGATTACCTGTTTCCTTGTTTACCTGCCTGCCTATTCCTTCCAGAGAATCTCTAAAAATCTCACTCTCAAACAAGCGGATCAATCCGCGCTCTTCGAGTTCCTGCAGGTCTGCGAGGATGCAGCCGGTTTCGGCATAGACCCATGAAAGATTGATGGCTTGAGGTTGATCAATGAGAAAGGTCAACGCGGATTGGCGGCGCGCCAGAGTCTGTTTGGTGCCGAGATTTGGCATTTGCTCCAGCGCTTCTTCAGGCGGGACTGCAAGCTGAGCAACACGAATATATTTTGGTCTGACCCTCGGCGGAGGAAGAACATGCTTCGTTGAAAGAATTCCTTTTTTTACAAGCACCTGCGCGGATTTGTGCCAATCAATTTTTGCGAAGTGGGAATCAATTTGGCGGCCGCGCAAAACACCGCGTTCTTTTAATAAATTTAGCAGACGTGTCGTGATCGCGAACGCCTTATCTTCGTAATTTGGATCGCGTAATTCGTAAGTTATATCTGCTTGTTGTGATAAGCCTGTCGGAAGCATGAGACTGACGATTGAGGCGAGGGGATTCAGCGTAGTGTTTGCCAAAAGCATCGCAAGCGCAAGCTGGGGTTGAGTCAGAACGGGTGCAGGATCGAGCAGATCAATGATCGATTTGGGATTCTCCACCGAGGGAGAATCCAGCAATTCCAGGATCACGCCCTGCACGATCTGATTCCCAAATGGCGCGGTGACGAGACAACCCGTTTTAAGGTGCGCAAGTCCAGCGGGGATTGAATAGTCGTATAAGTTTGTAATACTGGGAACGTTTACGGAGAGGCGGGCAAACATGGGATGATTATAAATGCTTCACATCCAAAGTCACGAAACTTTGAACTCCCCAGTTACCACTGCCGCCCCATAACCAACAACAGATTTGTGATCACCTGTGATCTCGCCAGAGGTGGCGTATTTTAGCGTTTGCACTTTGTCAGCGCCGAGTGACTTTGCCGCCCACAACATGGACGCGACTGCGGCGTGACCGCAGGCAAAACCCTTTTCAGAATATTCCGCTTCAAAAATTGAATCTGGGTCAAAGGATTCAAATCGCTTCAACATTTCATGATCGAGATTGTTTGCAGTTGTAGAATCGTAAAAATGGGAGAGATCTGTGGATGCGACCAAGAGCGCTTTTTTATTCTTGAGTATCTTTGCAAGCGCGTCTCCCAGTTTTTTTGCCGCAACTGATCTCTGTACGCGTACCATGATGGGTAGAATTTTGAATTTATTTTTTAGCACACGCTGCAAAAATGGAAGCTCGATCTCGAGCGAGTGTTCCCTGTCGTTAGCGATGGGGATGATAGGAAGGTCAAGTTCGGCTTGTAATTCTGCAAGCGCACTTTGATCTACAATAACCTTACCAAGCGGAGTCTCATAAGCTTGGTGCGCTGTGACGAGTAATTGATGAGGCGAGTAGTCGTGATAGGGCGATAGGATGACAACCAAATTTGGACTTAATCCAGCGAGTGTTTTAAATGCATATCCAGCCACATGCCCCGAGTAGCGGTGCCCCGCGTGCGGAGCGATGATAGCAATAACATCTGCGCTGCGTTCGGGGAGCTGCGCGTTATTAAGATACCAATCAATGTTTGCGGCGAGGATTTTTGGATCAGCTTCGTACCATGTGCCAGCGATAGGTGAAGGACGAATGTCAAGCATAAAAATATTGTAGCATAAACGACATTACTGTAAAAACATAAACAAAGAAAAGGCGGCGTTGCTCAGGAAATCCGCGCTAATATTTTTTGAGTTGCCTTGAAAGCCAGCGGAGGCAGATCAATCCGGGCAAACCACTCTGCAGCATCAGCATCATCGGCGGCGGACAACTCACCACCGGTCACCTCTGCGAGGTAGACGATGATGAAGTCTGCGCCGCGATTGTGCTCGCGCCCGGCGATCACATCCAGCACCCGTATAATATATACGCTCAAGCCTGTCTCTTCCAAACATTCACGCGAGGCGGCTTCGGCAGGGTCTTCACCCCCGTTCACAAAACCTGCGGGCAAAGTCCACAAACCGCGAAAAGGTTCATTCGCGCGCCGAACAAGCAGAACGCGGCCATCCTGTTCAACAAGGACAGCCGCGGCAACTTTCGGGTCAACGAAATAGATCCATCCGCATTGCGGGCAAACCGGGCGCACCATTCCAAACTTATCTTCGTGCACCATATCCGCCCCACAACGCGGACAAAATTTTACATCAACATCTCTTGCCATTTTTTTTCTGGGATTATTTCCACTTTCGAAGCGCAGATTGACGCAACGCGAACATAAGCACCGCGCTAAGCAATCCGATGATCAATAAACCGATCTGCCATGATGAAGGGATGATCGCTTCGCTCTGAACTTGGGGCTGATCTTGCGCTGCTGATAAATTCCCAGCCTCTTTGGCTGTTGGCGGTTCTGCAACACGGGCAGTATCTTCACTAGTCTCTGTGGGCGCGGCAGCTAATTCCATGGAAGACACGAGAGGAGCTTCGGTCGCAGCCGCCATAGCGGACGGGGAACACGGCTCATCACATCCGCTGATGCCATATGCTTCCTGAGCCACCATAGGTGCGCCTCCGCCAAAACTCATACGAGGCAATACTGAATTTACCGCGAAGGATAGCATTAAAAGAAATGCTGCGAATGCGGTTGAAAAACGGAAGAATGAAAAGGTGCGCGGCAATGGCGGCTTGAGGCCGACCATCCTGCGAGTCAATGTGAAGTTGCGAGGCGCTTTGCGCGCGGGCAATTTTCGGAGAATCCCCCGGGCTAAGCGAAGATCACTTAAAACAGAATCAAGCTCGGGGTCGGTAGAGATGCGTAACTCGAGACGCACAGAATCAGATGGACTGAGTTGTCCATCCAAATAAGCGGAGAGTTGTTCGATGTCGCGGAATTTTTTCATGAATTGCCTTCCTCTTGCAGACGAAAGGATGAAGGCAAAAGTTCCTCGAAGCCGCGCAAACATTCACGTAATCGCAAACGCGCGCGCGCAAGCCGGCTTTTGATGGTGCCAAGCGGAACTTTCGAAGCAGCTGCCACTTCGCTGTAATCCATACCTTGAATATCAGCCAGCACAACAACTGTGCGGAAATCAGTTGGCAGGGTATCGAGGCAATGTTGAATGGCGTGTTCCAACTCATCGGCCTCGGATCTTTCGGCGGGAGTCATGTTTGGGTCTGCCAGCCAGCGTGGAGATTCCATTTCTTCGCCGTCTGCTTGCTTCGCATCAGGTTCAAGCGGAGTCGTCGGACGGCGCTTCTGCCGTCGGAATTCATCATAGCAGGCATTCGTCACCATGCGCATCAGCCAGGCTTTGAATGATCCGCCGCGAAAAGCAGAAATATTTCTAAACGCAGAGATGAAAGCTTCCTGCGCCGCATCCTGAGCGAGGTCTTCATCTCCGATGACACGAAGTGCGGTATGAAAAACAGAATCTTGATAATGCAAGATCAGTGTATTGAAAGCGTCAAGATCGCCATTTTGTGCAGAATGTATGAGCGCAGTTTCATCCATAGAAGTCTATTTTACCCGTTTTATTAAATTGTCATCCGTTCAAGTAGGTCACGGTACCTTGTGATTCTGGGTCACGAAAGTCTTAACGCGAAGTAAATGAATTTTCGCGAACGCTATTAAATTATTCGCGTCATTCGCCTTGTTGCGGAGCACCTGCCTTGCAAAAGCCATGTGACAATTCCCACAAAACCTGAAACTAAAAATGATTAAGGTTTATACTCTATGGTATATTTTAACCAGGAGCACAGCCATGAACGAGCGAATCCTAATTATCGAAGATGACCAGGCCATTCTCAAGTTATTACAGCGAGGTTTGGTTTATGAAGGCTATACCGTAGATACCGCAATAGACGGCCGCATGGGTTTGATCGCCGCCCGCGACCACACTCCCGATCTGGTTGTTCTGGATTGGATGTTACCCGGCATGGATGGTCTGGAAGTATGCCATCGCCTACGAACCGGTGGATCGATCCCGATCATGATGTTGACCGCGAAGGACACCGTGCAAGACCGCATTCAAGGATTGGATGCCGGCGCAGATGATTACATGGTCAAGCCGTTCAATCTGGATGAATTGCTGGCGCGCGTGCGCGCCCTGCTGCGCCGTACACAACCAGAGCGAATCCCCATATTAAAATTTGCAGACCTGTCTCTGGATACAGGTTCACGTCAAGCCGCACGCGGAACTAGAATGGTGTCGCTGACAGCCAAGGAATATGAATTGCTCGAATTATTTCTCCGCCACCCGAAACAAGTGTTGACCCGCGAAGTGATCTTTGACCGCGTCTGGGGCTATGATTTCGGCGGCGAGAGCAACGTTCTCGAAGTCTACATTCGCTATCTGCGCCAAAAACTTGAGGGCGAAGGCGAGATCAGGCTGATCCATACCGTGCGTGGTGTTGGATATGTCATGCGGGAAAATCCGTAGAAATGATGAAGGAAGATTCACAAATCTAAAATAAAAAAATGTAACTCGAATGTCATTACGCCTGCGCTTTACTTTATTGTATTCAACTTTCATGGGCGGAATTCTGCTCATCTTCGGCGCGGCGGTGTATATTCTCGTCAATGTTATTTTACTCAACCAAGTCGATACCATGCTGGATGTCGTTTGGCGTGATATTGCTCAAGTGACCACAGTCGACTCGATGGGCGAGTTGAACTTGATCAGCCTGCCTCAGTTGGACATGACATCAAATGCTTTTGTGCAGGTATGGGGACAAAACGGAAAACTAATTGCGACATCTCCAAGTATTGCAGCGCTAACCAAATCCCTCGATCCTGCGGGATTGGAAGCTGGCCTGTCCATTTATAAAGATTCCTACCTCAACGGAGCGCACCTGCGGGTGTTGAGCGTTCCGTTGCAGGTAAACTTGCGGCCCATAGGCACACTGCAGGTTGGAGCAAGCCTAAGCGTAGTGGATGCTACTCGCGGAAACCTGCTTTCGATGATGACGATCATTGCGGTGATCGCAGTTTTATTAGCCGGACTTGGCTCCTGGATAATCCTTGGTCGCGCCCTTTCGCCGCTTGAAGCCATAACCGAAACAGTAGATCAGATCAACCGAGCAGATGACCTCTCACGCAGAATCCCCTATCAAGAACGGGCAGAAAAAGATGACGAAATCGGCGATCTGATCGTCTCATTCAACCAAACGCTTGAGCGCTTGGAATCCCTCTTTACTTCACAACAACGTTTTCTGGCTGATGTGAGTCACGAACTGCGCACGCCGCTGACTGTTATCAAAGGCAATGTGGATCTCATTCGCCGCATGAAAATAGCTGACGAGGAATCCTTAAGCAGTATTGATCAAGAGGCGGGCCGTCTCACACGATTGGTAGGCGGCTTGCTAATGCTCGCTCAAGCTGAATCAGGCAAGTTGACACTTGTGCTCGCACCCGTTGAATTAGACCTTCTATTAACTGAAGTCTTCACCGAAATGCGCGTTCTCGCCGGCAGTAAAATCCATGTGCACTTAAATGATATTGATCAGGTCTTGGTCAACGGAGATCGCGACCGATTGAAACAAGTGATATTGAATTTGGCGTCCAATGCGATCCAATACACTCCGCAAAATGGAGATGTATATTTAAGCCTGGCAAAGATCGGCGACCAGGCGCGCATCATTATCCGGGACACAGGCCCGGGCATTCCTGCCGAAGATCTGCCCCACATCTTTGACCGTTTTTATCGAGCAGAGAAATCGCGTACCCGTTCAACCGCCAGCGGATTTGGCCTGGGTTTATCCATAGCACATTGGATCGTTGAACATCATAACGGGCAGATCAAAGTTGAATCAAAAGAGGGAAAAGGAACAACCTTCGTCATCTGGCTGGCGATAGTCAAGTAGAAAAGACTTCGTGCTTTTATGTTTATTGAAACTACGGCAAACCCAGGCGTTGACTTGCCTGACGGCATAAACTTACCCCATAACTTTCATACCAATCATTCAAGGCTGTACTGGAATTACTTCCATTTTGTGCGTCTTTATAGATAGGCGCGCCATATTGAACATATCTCTTCGTTTGAGCAGACCAACTCCATTCTGAGCGGCCAATGATGCCGATGCCGCCGTTATAACCAGCCATTGCCAGCCGCGCATTTCCTCCACCGGTTGCTAGTGATTTGGTAAGATAGGCAAGTCCGCGCTCGGCGTTAGTATCTGGATTGTATGGATCATCCACCGCGTAAAAATGAAAAGGCATTACCTGGAAGAGTCCCATGGCGCCGGCACTTGACCTGGCACGCGGATCCCCACAGGATTCGATCTGCATAATGGTCGCAACCAGATTTGGGTCAAGTTGCGAAGCGGCCGCCCATCTTAAGATAGAGTCAGCCCAATAGTGTATTTCAATTCTAAAGATGGGAGAAATACTTGTCGACGCGGCAGGCTGCACATCTGCAAAAGATGGGATTACGGATGGACTTATATTCCAGGCAAATGACCCAAGAATTGCGCTGATGAAAATTACCGCGAGCGGCACGACCGTAAAACCAGACAAACAGCCGCTCGCCTGTTCCTGCGAGGTCGCGGCTGGTTGCTGGTAATTTTTTATTCGGCGAGCGCGGGGCATTTCCATACTCTCTATTTTGGGTCATTCGAACCCGGCTCGAAATGATCTCAGGCGTCGTAGTGACTGGTGCTTTCAGTAGCACGTGCGTTGTAAGCGACAGCGTGATAAGTTGGTTCAGACGAAACAAATGAACTTTGCTGAGAAGTTGTGGCTGGCTTAGGCGCAGGCCGAAACCCCGCGTTACTGGCAGCGTTTACAGGACGATTGATCTGGGATGCCGGACGCAAGATGGGCTGGTTGACAGGCTGATTGACCGAGCTTTGACCTTGATATGTAGCTGTAGCTTGACGCGGCTGCGGATTATTATTGTACGAACGTAGTGCCTGGTTTTGAGTAGCAGCAGGCGCAGTGGTAAATAAACGGTCACCTGCGAGTGAGAAGGTTCCAATGATCAGAAGACGTATAAGCCAAACCATTGCGGCTATAAAGATCGGCACCACTTTGGTGAGAGTTGTGGCACTCATCACCGGGCTGCTTTGCAGATTAGCGTTATTTGAAATAGCAACTGCTACTCCCCACCAAGTGAGCGTGGCATTGAATCCGGCGGCCAACAGCCACGCGCCAAAGAGATAATATACTTCGGCGGGTTCGTCGCGGCCTTGTTCGGGAGTGAAGATGCGGGCGATGCCCGCGAAGTCTATTCCGCAAAAGGCGATCGCAAGAACTGTCGCCCAACGCATACCAGCGAAAGTCAGGTCACCGAGCATATCGTGCAAGGCAAACTGTGTTGTGCTAAAGTTGAAAATCTCGAAAGACAATAAGGCGCCAATGATCATCACTCCCCAGGCAGCGCCACGATTAAATTTTAGGTTGTGTGTTATTTTATACCAGATCATTTTCAAACCATCGATCAGAGGATTACGTAAATTAGCCATTTTGATCTCCTTGTTTATTGAGTTGCGACATTTTAGAACATGTGTTCTAAAATGTCAAGGATTTTAGATAACCAAAATAATAAGTGGAATCAACGCTTCGTTATTTATTGACTCATCCTCCCATTCCCAATTACACTTACAAAAAATTATACACCGATGCCACCTCCCTCAAATACGACATGTAAACCATTATGCTTTCAGTTCTCGTATTTGGGGGAAGACCGGTGGATGCCGAAAATGGAGACCCAATGATTTTCTCAAATACGCCGCGCCCTGAAACTTTGAAATCTCTGGCAGATGTAAAACTCATGCCTTTCTGGTTGGACGACCCGACCAAGCCCGAGCCTGCTTCTGCGTTAACTGAAAATATCAAAGCGGATTTAGTTGTCATCGGCGCAGGCTTTACTGGTTTATGGACAGCACTGACAGCTAAACAGGCTGACCCTGCGCGGGATGTGGTTCTGCTCGAAGCGGGCGAAACGGGTTGCGGCGCAAGCGGGCGCAATGGCGGATTCGTTGCATCGTCGCTGACCCATTCATTTCAAAATGGATTGAACCGCTGGCCGAAGGAACTCAAGAAACTTGTCGAGTTGGGCCATAAGAATTTAGATGGCATCGAAGAAACGATCAAGCAATTTAACATTGACTGCGACTTCATCCGCTCAGGCGAGATCAATGTGGCCAATGAAGAATATCAAATTGAGGAATTACGCGAAGAAGCTGAACACTCCGCTCAATACGGGGAGCATATTCAATTTCTAGATAGACACCAAATGCGGACAATAGCCAACTCGCCCACTTACCTTGCGGGGATTATCGATCATTCAGTAGCGATGGTCAATCCAGCCCAGCTGGCATGGGGATTAAGAAGAGCATGCCTTGAAGTTGGCGTCCGCTTGTTTGAGGGCACGGCGGTCACAGCATTGGAAGAGAAGCGAGATTCCGTCGTTGTCAAAACGAGTTATGGGCAAGTTGAATCCAAAAAAGTTGCACTCGCTACAAATGCTTTCCGACCTTTGCTAAAACATCTTTCGTTTTATGTCGTGCCCGTTTATGATTACGTCTTGATGACCGAGCCGCTTTCCATAAACCAGCGCACCGCGATCGGCTGGGATGGGCGGGAGGGATTGAGCGACAACGGGAATCAATTCCACTACTATCGCACTTCTGCGGATGGACGGATTCTATGGGGCGGATTCGACGCCATCTATTATCGAAATAATAAAGTGGCTCCGCATCTGGAGAATCGCCCCGAATCCTTCGCCCGATTGGCTGAGCACTTCTTCCAAACATTTCCCCAGCTGACGGGACTGCGCTTCACGCACGCCTGGGGCGGCGTGATCGATACCTGCTCACGTTACACCGCCTTTTGGGGCAAAGGCTATCATGGCAAAGTTGTGTATGTTATGGGATACACTGGTCTCGGCGTCGGCGCATCGCGTTTCGGCGCACAAGTGATGCTGGATTTACTTGACGATAAAAAGACCGAATGCACCGAATTGCAAATGGTGAAATCAAAACCATTCCCATTCCCGCCTGAACCATTTCGCTCGCCAATTGTCAACTTCACAAGATGGTCCCTCAACCGCGCGGATGATAATGGGGGAAAGCGAAATTTATGGTTGAAGATTTTGGATGCGCTGGGTTTAGGATTTGATTCTTAAGTAAAGAGGCCTCCGAGTTGTTGAAGAACTCGGAGGCCTCTTTACATTTACTTCTTCACGGGCTTCGACATCTCATCTCTAACCGTGTTATACAAACTTTCCGCTTTCAGATCACTCAGCGAATAGCACGGTGCTTTGAGATGGTCGGCGAGTTGCTGCGCGAGTCCCTGATCAAAGGCGGCGTGTTCCATGTTTATCACCACGGAACGGGTCTTTTCCTGCGCGATCATCTCCGCAAATTTGAAACCCTCTTCCTGAGGCGGTAATGTTCCAATGGACACATTGCCTGCGCCGTCAGTTAGCACGATCAGGAGCGGCTCCACATCAGGATGAATATGTTTTTCATGCGTCAGCACATCATGCGCCATGAACAACCCCGCCGAGAGCGGAGTCTTGCCACCGACGGGAATATCCATCAATGCGCGTTGTGCAAGTTGAATTGAGTTGGTGGGGGATAATACTAAAGTGGCGCGATCTTTCTGGAAGACAATCAGTCCCACGCGGTCACGGCGTTGATAGGCATCCGTCAACAATGAGAGTATCGCGCCCTTCGTGGCATTCATTCGTTCGGCAACTGCCATAGACCATGAAGCATCCACAAGGAACAACACCAAATTCGCAACACGTTTCACGCGGATCTTGCGCTGCAAATCACTTCTCTTGATCGAGAAAGCGAGTTTCTTACGTTCCTCCACGCGTTGAATTTGAAAAGGCGCGGCGGCACGAAATGAGGCGTCGAAAGCAATGTCCGTCAAGTTATCCCCTGCAGGACGCGACTTAATATAGCGGCCATGTTTGCGATCCGTTTTTGTGAGTGAACGTCGCCCTGATTTTTGGCGGGTTAATTTATCGAGCGGGGTGTTGAGTTTACGCGGCTGGAAGGTCTCGCCTGCTTTTACTTTTTGTCCGCCGTCCCACCAATTCGCATTGGAGCTTGCGAAAACTTCCTGCTGCTGCATCGGCTCGGGGTTGCCCTGCTGCGGACCTTCCTGCTGTTCATCTTCGAGTTTTAAGTTTTTTTTTCCTCGCCTTCGCCATCCTGCTTGCTTTCAGATTCATCATCCGATTCGCTTGGCATGGATTGACCAGCCAACTGCTCGATGCGTTCCTGCAACTGTTCGGTGGTCATCTCGGCTTGCTGGAAGGGCGTGCGTTTGATACGGTGCGGAAGCGCCAACTCTGCGGCCAGCGCGATATCGTGATCGTTGATCTTGGTGCGTCCTTCGAAGGCAGCTTCAGCGCGAGCGGCTTTTAGGATAACCAGATCTGCGCGGTGACCGTCTACATTAAGTGACGAAGTCAACGCTGCTATGGAGAGCAAGTCACGAGTGGTGTGTGTGACCTGGTCTACCAGTTCACGTCCACGCGCGATCTGCTGCGAAAGTTCATCTTCTTTGACAAGCCAGAGTTTACGAAAGGCTTCAGAGTCGCGTTCATATAAAAGGTTGCGCTCCATTATGGTCACGCGCTGGCGCGCATCACGGATGCCGACAATGTCCACAGATAACGCGAAGCGATCCAGCAATTGGGGGCGGAGATCTCCTTCTTCAGGATTCATCGTCCCAACGAGAATGAAGCGGGCCGGGTGGGCAAACGAAATCCCCTCGCGTTCGACCGTGTTGACTCCCATCGCCGCTGAGTCGAGCAAAATATCCACAACGTGATCGTCGAGCAGATTCACTTCGTCAATGTAAAGCAATCCGCGATTGGCGCTGGCGAGCACGCCAGGCTCAAAATGACGTTCGCCTTTTTGAATGGCTTTTTCAATATCGAGCGTACCGACCACGCGGTCTTCAGTTGCAGAGACAGGCAGATTAATGAACGGCGTTGCGCGTTCTGCGATGGGAAGATTCTTTGCGGCCGCAAAGCGTTCTTTGCATTCGGTACACCACGTACCTGATTTATCCGGATCGCATCCGAAGCGGCAATCCTGAACGATCTTGACGTGAGGAAGCAGCGCGGCCAATGAACGGGCGGCTGTTGATTTTGCTGTACCGCGTTCGCCGCGGATCAATACGCCGCCGATACGGGTATCAACGGCATTGAGAATGAGTGCGCGTTTCATGCGCTCTTGTCCAACGATGGCTGTAAAGGGAAATATGGCAGGCATTTGGTTACTCCAAGCCGTGATTATACCGCCTGTTGCATAATTTACAAATCTGGTTAGGCACGTTTGAAGAAGGCCGCTTCATTGTCAATCAATAAAAAGTGCTTTAGTATCAGGGTTGTCAACTTTAGCATTCACTTGTATAATCCCGCTTACATTTCTGTAATTTGGAGTCACGCGTGATAGATGAAAATGAAACCCTTAGCGGGCAAGAGGCTGAGAATACCCAGGGAGAACACCCTAACAATCAAACAATGGAATCACTGCTTGAATCAGAATCTTTAAGCGTTGAATTGCCGCAGGTCGGCGAGATTCGCAAAGGTATGATCGCAAGTATTGGCGCAAGTCAGATTCTGATCAGTGTCGGCGCGAAGTCTGAAGGCGTTGTTGCTGGCCGTGAGTTGGAACAACTCACAGCCGAGGAACGTGCCGAGCTTAAAGTTGGGCAGGAAGTTAGTGTTTTTGTGCTAAATCCTGAAGATCAAAACGGCAATGTCGTTTTGTCTTTCAAACGCGCGCAGGAAGAAATGTCGTGGGAAAACGTTGAGAAGATGATCACCGAAGAGACTGTGATCGATACAAAGATCATCGGTTTCAACAAAGGTGGTTTGATCGTCGCCGTAGGAAATCTACGCGGCTTCGTTCCTTCATCTCAGATCAGCGCAACACGCCGCGCACAATCTTCAGGCGACACACCTGAGCAGCGCTGGCAAAAAATGGTTGGGCAGGCGATCTCCGTTCGCATTATTGAAGTGGACCGTGAACGCCGCCGACTCATTCTTTCTGAGCGTTCCACCAACACAGAGTCCCGTTCTTCCATGAAAGACCGCGTCATTAGTGAATTAGAAGAAGGCAAGACCTATACTGGTAAAGTCACGAGCCTGGCTGAGTTTGGCGCTTTCGTAAACATCAACGGCGCAGATGGTCTCGTTCATCTTTCCGAACTTTCATGGGATCGCCTCGCTCATCCCAAGGATTTGCTTGAAGTGGGTCAGGAAGTCAAAGTCAAAGTCATCAATATAGACCGCGAGAAAAAACGCATCGGCCTTTCCATGCGCGCTTTGCAGGATGATCCCTGGAAGAATCGCGTAGAGAAATTTAGCGTTGGTCAACTCGTCGAAGGTACGATCACCCGCCTGACAAAGTTTGGCGCGTTTGCCCGTCTTGAAGGCGATATCGAAGGTCTCATCCACATCTCTGAGTTAAGCGAGAATCGGGTTGAACATCCGAAAGAAGTTCTCAGAGAAGGCGAAACCAAAACATTGCGCGTCATCCGCATTGACGGCGAACAACACCGCATCGGCCTCAGCCTTCGCAAAGTGGATTCAGCCGCCTTCGCCGACAAAGACTTCAAAATGCTCACTCAGGAATTTGGAGAGCAGGATGAAGAAATTGCAGACAATCCAGTACTCCCAGCCGATCCAGAAATCCCATCAGTCCCAGACTCTGAAGAGGAGAAGAAAGCAGAATAAAATCAACCAGAGCGCACCTTTCGGTGCGCTCTTCAATAATCCCTATGCCAATCCTAGTTGACGGTCACGCAGACATTGCCTATAACATGCTGAAATACGGGCGCGATTACACGCGTTCCGCCGCAGAAACACGCAAGCTCGAAATCGGTAGCGCAACCGTGTTAGATAATGAAGATGCGCTCCTCGGCTGGCCTGATTACCAGCGCGGTCAAGTGGCGGTGATCTTCTCAACCATTTACGCCACTCCCGCGCGCTGGAGCTCCAGCAAAAATAAATCACAAGTTTATAAAACATTTGACGAAGCCCATCAGTTGTACATGGAACAATTGATGACGTATCATCGCATGACTGATTACACACCGGATAAATTTCGATTGATCTCATCTTCCCGCGACTTAAACCTGATCCTCGAACATTGGAATTCTTCCAACTCTGACGGAAGCGGACATCCCGTCGGCATGGTGGTGCTCATGGAAGGCGCAGAGTGCATCCGCCACCCATCCGAATTGGAAGAGTGGCATGAACTTGGCGTACGATTGATCGGTCCCGCCTGGGTCGGTACCCGCTATTGTGGGGGCTGGAAAGAACCTGGCCCGCTCACAAAAGAGGGGCGTGAACTCTTATCTGCAATGGCCGATTACAATTTTACGCTTGACCTCAGTCACATGGATGAACAAGCCGCCGTGGAGGCACTCGATATTTATCGCGGACCAATTGTCGGTACACATGCTAATTGCCTCGCCCTAATGCCGAACTCAAATTCAAATCGTCATTTTTCCGATCGCATTATTGAAGGCATAATAAAGCGCGATGGAGTTGTGGGCGTGGTTCCGTTTAACAGTTATCTAAAAGTGGGTTGGACGGTCGGCAAGAATGAACGGACTGAAGTACCGCTAGGCTTTGTTGCAGATCACATTGACCACATCTGCCAGATCGCAGGGGATGCGCTTCACGCAGGTATTGGCTCAGATTTCGACGGTGGTTTTGGCGTACAGTCCATTCCGCCGGAAATTGATACAGTTGCAGACCTGCAAAATCTAGGCTCCTTATTCCAAACGCGCGGTTATTCTGAAACAGATATCGCGAATATATTCAGTGGGAATTGGCTGACACGCCTTCAGAGGGATCTACCTTCCTCATGAAAACCACTCCGTCTATTCCCGCATCTACACCCCTGGAAACTTCACCCCGCATTGCAGGTTCAGAAACACCGCGCATCCGTCTGAGTCTCGCGATCACCCTTTTAGGTCTATTGATTTTTGCGATCGGGGCCAAACCAGATTGGTTCAATTTGGACCGCAGCCCTGTGGTTGGATTTGTGCAGATCGCAGTTTTTCTCCTTGGCCTTGCGATCATTTGTATGGGCGGATATATTGGTCTGCTCACCTTGTGGTGGGGCTATGAACGCACGATCATTTCTGATATCGGCGCAAGGTTGATCGGCACAGGATATGTCTTTGCAGTTTTTTCTGGGATGGCAGATATTTTTGGGATGGGCTCACAACCCCCACCACAGGTCCCCTATTTTGGGCCGTGGCAGGCTTCAGGAGTATTGATCGGTCAGGGCGTCATCGCGCTGGGATTTCTGCTATTAATTCCATTTCATGCCCATAGAAGTTCGCGAAAATAAAATCTTTTCCCCAGATTAAAATAAAAAGACCCACTAGCAAGTGGATCTTTCACTCAGTGCCCCCACGTGTGTCGAAACGGTCGAGGTGTGCATCAACGTCTGAATTGGATATTTATATTTGATTGTAACATTTGCATGATCGATTTCAACCCGTTCAACGAAATAGGACACCAAGACTCTTACCGATGCAATGTCATTGCTTTGGGTTGCTTGAATGATCTGATCTCTCCAATAAGTTTGGACTAACGCGAGGGCTTCGGGAGTGATATCCAGCGTGAGCGTTTCACGTTGCGATTCGATGTCTCTGATTTCCTGCTTTGTGTTCATGCGCTCAAGTTCTTTTTCCCTCAGCCGCTTTGTAGCGGACTCGTTCACGCCAAAGGACTCAATCAGTTCCAACAGATTCGAGATTGCCCGCTCTGCATATGAAAGGTCATTTCGCTTTTGTTTGACCTTTGCGTCAATGGTTTCAGTATCCACATATTGCTTTTTTGTCTCAGCAAGCAGAGCTTCAAAATAAGATGGTGTTAGGACTCGACTTTTGCACCTTAAAAACCAATACTCCAGACGGCCAATTTTTACATGAATAGGCTATTAATTCGCTAGGCTGGGACAATACCTAATCTGTCCGCAATCTTTAGAAATGCAAAACAACAACTGCTTGCGCATTGGATGTTGTCTAATTGTTCGTTCAGGTCGGGGAGATGGCATGCAAGAGCGGCGCCATCAGTTCGCGCAATTTATTACCTTGCGTTAATCCAGCCTGGATAAACAAAGCCAATTTCCATAGGCTTTGCGCTTGGGTAACCCGTTGCCAGAAAGCTACGCTGCCATCAAGTTCAATCTTGAGTTCACGTTGAAGTTTGTTTCGGAAGGCGTGGTCATGTTGGGCGGCACGCAGTAAACTGTAGACCACGGCAACTAAGGGTTTGTTCAAAAATAACTTGAACACTTTCAATTTGTGATAATCTTGTTCTAAACAATGCAATCAGGACAAGCAGAATGCCGAACAAATCAAAATCAAAGAAAACGCTTCATAACTGTAGCTGTGAAATCTGTAAACTGCATCCGTATAGCAGGATCGCCAAAGAACACAAAGCGATCAATCGTGTCTTGATAGGCTTGGATGAAAGAAACAAACGGCGTTTCGTGGGTGTGCTCGCAAATCAACAAAGAAATATTTTGCAATTGTCGCAGATCACAGGCTTGAGCCGAAATACGATTTATCGAGGAAAAAGTGAAGTTGAGTATCCGAGGCAAAATTCAGCATCAGGAATACGGCAATCAGGAGCAGGGCGATTACTGGTTGAAAAAAACAGCCCGGAGTTCTGAAGGCACTGGAAAAACTGTTACAAGATGCAACCGCAGGTGATCCCGTCACAGGGTTGAAGTGGACGCGAAAAACATCTCGCAGTCTGGCCCGCGAACTGAGACGGAAAGGTTTCCGAGTTGGATACAACACTATTTCGCGGTTGGCTCGGCATTTGAAATACACGCTGCGGAGCAACAAAAAGCGTCTCAGCCGAAAACAAGATGTGGGTCGTGACAGCCAGATGCGGTATCTGTCACGCCAGCGAAATCGGTGTATACGGCAAAATCTACCGGTAATCAGCGTCGATTGCAAGAAAAAAGAGAAAATTGGGCTGTTTAAAAATCCCGGGCGTACTTTGCGACGAAAAGCTCTGGAAGTGTTGGCAACTGATTTTCCCAGCGATGCCAAAGGAAAAGCAATCCCCTATGGCATCTATGATATCCACCACAATGAAGGATACATGGTGATAGGGGTCTCGCATGAGACTGCCGAGTTTGTGATTGCTGCTATTCGTCGCTGGTGGCTGGAAATTGGATCTGTCCGTTACAAAGGATGCCGTCAATTGCTTATTCAAGCAGATTCTGGCGGAGCCAATGCTTGTGATAGTTGGTTGTGGAAAGTTGAACTGCAAAGACTGGCAGATGAGTTTCAACTTGCGATCACCGTTACGCATTATCCTGCAGGTGCATCGAAGTGGAATATGATTGAACATCGCATGTTTAGCGTGATTAGCACTAACTGGGCTGGAATACCGTTAGTAAGTTATGAAACGATGTTAAAGTTCATTCGCACAAGCAAAACTGAAACAGGTTTTTATTGCTTGACGCATTTCGACAGAAAAAAGTATCAAACGAACTGTAAGAGACTGTTTAATAACTCGATAAAAGCTTGGTAAAAGCGAGAAAATCGGGCAAAATTGGATGATGATCAAATCAAACCAAACTTACCCGACTGACTTGAATGATACCGAATGGAAGCAAATTGCGCCATACCTACCAGAACCAA
>CAIWRB010000059.1 GCA_903914955.1 uncultured Chloroflexota bacterium
GAATAGAATCGATTAATACACCCACTGCCTGCAAACCGAATTTTACTAGTGCATCTGAAGCGGCTTTCCCGACTTCAGTATGCAGATCATATAACGCCATGCCCAACTCATCGATTGCGCGTGGATCACGCAAATTTCCAAGAACGATCGCGGCAAATTTACGGACCGTCCCTTCTTTATCGCCGAGCGCAATGATCAATGGATCAACAACCGCGGCGCCCATTTTCTCAATCGCATTCAATAAGTCTGTGGCGGCTTGCTCGCGTTCAAACCACCAAAAAGAATCTTGAAGGGCTTCCATTAAAAAGGGAATCGCAGCATGATGTTTTGTATTCCCCAACGCAAGCGCAGCGGCCTGGCGGACTTCTATCTTTATATCGTCCACTAAAATATTTGCAATTTCTTCAAAAGTATCAGGATCGCGGAACTTGCCAAGCGCAATGCATGCGGCAGAACGGACTTCATCTTCCTTGTCTTTAAGATGAGTCAAAAGATCAGGGATCACACGCGGGTCACCGATATTTCCCAACGCAAGCGCAGCGCGTGATCGGACGGTAAAGTATTCCCCTTTCAATGCGTCAAGTAAGGCGGGAACTGCTGACCTATCTTTGCTGATACCAAATACTTCGACAACTCTTGCACGAATGATCGGATGCGCTGTTGAAAGAGTCTTCGTCAACGCGGGGGTGGCGGAAGGGATTCGGGCGAGAATCTGCTGGTAGCGCAGGAGCAGGCCAAAGTCTTGAGTCTGAAGCGCGTCGATCAATGACGGCACAGCGTCTGCGCCCAGTTTGATCAACTCCTGTGCGGCGATATCCTGTTTCGTGGGATCCGCAAGTTGAGCTATCAGCCTTTTTGATCCGCCATGAGTACCGCCAGTAAGCCAATTCATCGTTCTATTTTACACCTCAAAGGTGAGATGATTTGAGAGAAATCTGGACTAAAATTCTCTGATATAATGCGGTGTTTGCCTAATAAGCGAAACGCCAGAGAAACTCTGGTGTTATTTTTTGCAATCTTTTAGCGGAGAAAATAATGAAGAAAGAACAACAACTTGATTTGTATTACCAGATGGTTTTGATCCGCCGCCTCGAAGAACGCGGAGCAGAGTTATATCAGGCGGGCAAGATCGGCGGTTTCATGCATCTGTACATCGGGCAAGAGGCTGTTTCGACCGGTTTGATCGCAGCGCGTGAACCCCGCGACCGGGTGATCACGGCTTACCGTGACCATGGCGTAGCCTTAAACTGCGGCATCTCTGCCAATGAAGTGATGGCGGAATTGCTTGGCAAAGCAACGGGAATGTCTAAAGGCAAGGGCGGTTCAATGCACATGGCGGATACATCCAGGAATATGTGGGGTGGACACGCCATCGTGGGCGGTCACCTGCCGATTGCTTCGGGATTCGCCATTGGCGATCAATACGCTGGAAATGACAATATCACTATTTGCATGTTCGGTGACGGTGCGACCAATATCGGATATTTTCACGAGGCATTAAACATCGCCAAGACCTGGGGATTGCGTGTGCTATGGGTTTGCGAAAATAATCAATACGGCATGGGTACGTCAGTTGATCGCGCATCGGCTGTGACCGAGATCCGCCAAAAAGCGGAAGGCTATGGAATGAAGAATGGTCAAGTTGACGGCATGGATGTGCTAAAAGTTTATGATGCCGCGAAGGATGCATTGAAATTCGTCCGCGAAAATTCACAGCCTTATCTGCTAGAGATTGACACCTATCGTTTCCGTGGACATTCGATGGGCGACCCGGAACGCTATCGCAAAGCAGAGGAAGTAAAGAAGTGGCAGGAGAATGATCCGATCGGAATTTTCAATAAACAGTTGTTGGAAAAGAAGGTTGCCACTGCCAAAGCTTTGGATGAGATCGAAGTACGCGTGGAAGAGGAAGTTGCAAAGGCTGTAGAATTTGCTGAGGCGAGTCCTGAACCTGCGATGGAAGAGTTGTATACAGATATTTATTGCGATTAAAGTTGGAACGGATTTATCCGCCCCAAAAGAGGAATTAAACATGGCAAAAATAACAATGCGCGAGGCGATCTCGCAGGCTCTCATGGAAGAAATGGACCGCGACCCCAAGGTATTCATCATGGGCGAAGAGGTTGGCGTCTGGGGCGGCACATATGCTGTCACCAAAGGCTTTTTCGATAAATACGGCGCAATGCGCGTCAAAGATACACCCATCGCTGAAAATGCGATTATCGGCGGCGCGATTGGCGCGGCAATGGTGGGGCAGCGTCCCGTCGCGGAATTGATGACCATCAACTTTGGATTCTCTGCGATGGATTACATCGTCAACCAGGCTCCGAAATTACATTATATGTTTGGCGGACAGTTCACATTACCTTTGGTGATTCGCGCAGTCGGCGGCGGCGGTCGTCAACTTGGGGCGACGCACTCGCAGACACCAGATGCAATCTTCGCGCATTTCCCCGGCTTGAAAGTTGTGTCGCCTGGGACACCGGAAGACGCCAAAGGACTTTTGAAATCAGCTATCAGGTCAAATGATCCGATTCTTTTCATCGAACATGCCACCATGTATCAAGTCCGCGGTGAAGTGCCTGAGGGCGAGTATACAATTCCAATTGGCAAATCGAAAGTACAGCGCGCTGGCAAGGATGTAACCATCGTCACGTATTGCAAAGGACTCGAACTTTCAATGAAGGCCGCCGACGAATTGTCGAAGGAAGGCATAGAAGTTGAAGTCGTTGACCTGCGCACACTGCGCCCGCTCGACATGGAACCGATCATCGAGTCATTCAAGAAAACAAATCGCGCGGTCGTTGTCGAAGAGGGGTGGAAATCCTACGGCATCGGCTCCGAGATCGTCAGCCGCATTTATGAAGAAGCGTTTGACTACGTCGACGCGCCCATCATCCGCGTGGCGCAAAAAGAAGTACCGCTGCCCTACAACCGCACACTCGAACAAGCCGCGCTCCCGCAGGTGGCCGACATTGTTGCGGCGGTCAAGGAGGTTTTGAAATAATGGCTGAAACAATTTCCATGCCCAAACTTGGCTTTGACATGGCTGAGGGTTTGCTCGTCCGCTGGGTGAAACAAGTCGGCGAGAATATCAACAAAGGCGATGTGCTGGCCGAGATCGAAACTGATAAAGCCACCGTCGAAGTTGAATCATCCGCGAGTGGCGTTGTTCTGCAATTTATTGTGGATCAAGGCACAATGGTTCCTGTCAATGCGCCGATCGCGGTTATTGGAAGAGCGGGCGAAGTGATCAACGATCAGACATCAGTGAACAGTAAAAAAGTTGCGGATGAAAAGCCTGAGACTCAATCCATGCCGATAGTTGATTCTGTTCAACAAATATCGGTTTCGCTGGATGTTGATTCTGTCAAAGCCAGTCCTCTCGCGAAGAAGATTGCCCGCGACCAAAAAGTGGATTTGTCCAACGTGCAAGGCACCGGCCCCGGCGGACGGATTGTCCGCAAGGATATTGAAGCCGCGTTATCTAGAAACAAACTATCACCAGAGGTCAGCCAATCCGTAGCTTTCCTCGGACCTCCCATTTCATCCATTGAAAATAAAACTATTCAAACCACCAAGCTACGTCAAGCCATCGGGCGCAGACTCGTTGAATCAAAATCAACCATTCCGCATTTCTACGTGACGCACGAATTCAAAATGGACGTGTTGATGGACATGCGCAAACAGGTTAATGCATATTTGCCCGAACATGAAAAAGTTTCGGTGAATGACTTTATTCTCAAAGGCGTGGCGTTGTCGCTGCGTCAATTCCCCAATTTGAATGCGACTCTCAAAGGCGGCGAAGTCATCCAATTCGGTCACGTCAATATCGGAGTGGCCGTAACAGTTCCCGGTGGATTGATGACCGTAGTCGTCAAAAATACCGATCAGAAAACTTTGCGTCAAATCTCGGGTGAAGTCAAAGCGATGGCGGCGCGCGCGCGTGAAGGCAAAGTAAAACCTGATGATATTGATGGTTCAACATTCTCCACATCCAATTTAGGCATGTATGATGTCGAAGAATTCATCGCCATCATCAATCCGCCCGAAGCTGGGATATTGGCGATCTCTTCCGCGAGAGAAGTTCCTGTAGTGGAA
>CAIWRB010000060.1 GCA_903914955.1 uncultured Chloroflexota bacterium
TACGATCTCGACAGCCGGATTGTCTGGATTGTTGATGCCCTGGCCGACCTCTTCAAAGCCACCGATGTCGCAGCCCTGCTCAAGGATTTCG
This sequence comes from uncultured Chloroflexota bacterium, assembly GCA_903914955.1. Classification (GTDB taxonomy): domain Bacteria; phylum Chloroflexota; class Anaerolineae; order Anaerolineales; family Villigracilaceae; genus Villigracilis. Next base: position 92 of record CAIWRB010000060.1, read on the forward strand.
GCAAAGCCACCCAGCAGCACGACCCCATCATCCATTTTTACGAAACCTTCCTTGCAGAATACGACCCGGCACTGCGCAAAAGCCGGGGTGTCTGGTACACGCCGGAACCGGTAGTCAACTTTATTGTCCGCGCCGTTGACGACATTCTCAAAACTGAGTTCGGCCTCAAGGATGGCCTTTCCGATACCAGCAAAACCACTGTTGACATCAAACGCGCAACAACCGACAAGCGCTCCAAAGATGGCTATACCACCCAGCAGATTGAGGTTCATAAGGTGCAGATGCTCGATCCGGCAACCGGCACCGGCACCTTTCTGGCGGAGATTATCAAGCACATCCATAAACAGTTTGCCGGGCAGGAGGGAGTCTGGAGCAACTACGTCGAGCATCACCTCATCCCGAGGCTGAACGGCTTTGAAATCCTGATGGCCTCCTACGCCATGGCCCACCTGAAGCTTGACCTGCTTCTTGCCGAGACCGGCTATAAACCAACCATTGAACAGCGCTTCCGCGTCTACCTGACCAATTCGCTTGAAGAGCACCACCCTCAAACTGGCACTCTCTTTGCTGGCTGGCTGTCGCAGGAGGCCAACGAAGCCAACTACATCAAGCGGGATACACCGGTGATGGTGGTGTTGGGCAATCCGCCCTATTCTGTCAGCAGCAGCAATAAAAGCGAGTGGATTGAGAAATTGACTGCGGATTATAAAAAGGACTTGAACGAAAAAAACATTCAGCCGCTGTCAGACGACTACATCAAATTCATTCGATTTGGTCAACATTTTATTGATAAAAATGGCGAAGGTGTTTTGGCATATATTTCCAACAACAGTTTTATTGATGGTTTGATACACCGTCAGATGCGGAAACATTTGTTGGAGAGCTTTGATAAAATCTACATTCTTGATTTGCACGGAAACAGCAAGAAAAAAGAGGTTTGCCCTGATGGAACAGTTGATCAGAATGTCTTTGATATTATGCAAGGCGTTTCCATAAATATATTTGTAAAGACCGGGGAAAAAGTAAGCTGTAAATTGGCTAAAGTCTTTCATTATGATTTATTCGGAAAAAGGGAATACAAGTACGATTTCCTATATAATCAATCTCGTAATACTATTGAATGGGACGAATTGTACCCGAATGAACATAGCTTCTATTTTTCAAAAAAAGATTTCACTAGTTCACACAAATATGAGATTGGATTTAAGATAGATAAACTGTTTTCAGAATATACAAGTGGAATTAAAACTCATGATGACAATAACTTGGTGGATTTATTAAAATTTGATAACTACAACAACACATATTATTATAGACCTTTTGATGTTAGAAATATCTGCTATGATTTAAAAAGAGTTCAAAGACACAGATACGCTGTCATGAGACATGTTTTGAATAAAAATGTATGTTTATTAGCACCGCGTCAAGCTATTACAAATCGATATGGCATTTTTGTTTCTACAGGACTTACTGACATAAATTATACGGGAACTGCTGGACAATTTGGTGCAGGTTTAGTATTCCCGCTCTACCTCTATCCCGAATCAAGTAATCAGATTACCACCGATGGCCAGCAACTGCGCACCCCAAACCTGAACAAAGCAATTGTCGATGAAATTGCA
>CAIWRB010000061.1 GCA_903914955.1 uncultured Chloroflexota bacterium
GAGATCATCAAGGATTATTTTTTGAATTATCATTATCACTCCCACAGTTTAACTGTGTTGCTTAAAACAGGTGATATAAAAATACATAACAACGAAGGCGAAGATTGGGTTGTGCATCTACTCGATACCGGCGCGGATTCCAACACCGGTGGCCGCGTCAAACAAGCCGCTGAATTCATTGGAAATGAACCGTTCATGCTGACCTACGGCGACGGAGTCAGCAATGTGAATATTCCGCAATTGATAGAGTTCCATAAAGAACAAAACAAACTTGTCACGATGACAGCAGTCCGCCCGCCGGCCCGCTTTGGACAGATGATCATTGAAGATCGGCGCGTGGTGCAGTTCAAGGAAAAACCTCAGATCGCCGAAGGCTGGATCAATGGCGGCTTCTTTGTGCTTCAACCTGAGATTATTAAATATATTAAAGGCGACCAAACCGCATGGGAGTATGAGTCGCTTGAAAACATCGCCGAAGATGGGCAATTATCCGCCTATCAACATGAGGGTTTCTGGCAGTCCATGGATACAATTCGCGATGTGCATCTCCTTAATAAATTATGGCAGGAAGAAAAAGCTCCATGGAAAATATGGTAGATAAAAATTTCTGGCAGGACCGTCCAACCTTTGTCAGCGGCGGAACGGGCCTGGTCGGTTCATGGCTGATCCAGCGACTCGTCGAAGCTAGCGCGGACGTAGTCTGCCTCGTCCGCGATTGGGTGCCGCAAAGCGAACTCGTCCGCGCTGGCTTTATTGAAAGAGTGAAAGTTGTCCGAGGAGATGTTCGCGACCGCGACATGCTCGAACGCGCGCTCGGTGAATTTGAAATCGACACTGTCATTCATCTCGCAGCGCAAACAATTGTCACGATCGCGAATCGCAATCCCATTTCCACTTTTGAAACAAATATTGCCGGCACATGGAATCTTTTGGAAGCCAGCCGCCGCAGCCCAAGGGTTAAGCAGATCGTGATGGCTTCATCGGATAAAGCCTATGGCGATCAGGAAATTTTGCCTTACACCGAGGAGACTCCCTTGCAGGGGCAGCACCCATACGATGTCAGCAAATCTGCCGCGGATTTAATTGCGGCGACTTATGCAAAGAGTTATGACCTGCCTGTGGTCATCACACGCTGCGGCAACTTTTATGGCGGCGGAGATCTGAATTGGAATCGCATCATCCCCGGCACCATTCGTTCCATCCTGCGTGGACAAAATCCCATCATTCGCTCGGACGGCGAATATATCCGCGATTATTTTTATGTGGAAGACGGCGCGGCGGCTTACATGTTGTTAGCCGAACAGCTTGCTGCGCGGCCAGAACTCAAAGGGCAGGCTTTTAACTTCTCGAATGAGATCCAGGTCACAGTGCGTGAGATCGTTGAGCGCGTAGTCAACTTGATGGAATCAAATCTTAAGCCTGAGATCCTGAACGAGGCGAATAATGAAATCCGTCATCAATCCCTCAGCGCAGAAAAAGCGCGGAGCGTCTTAAATTGGAAGCCGCTCTTTAATTTGGATCAAGGTTTGGTTATGACCATTGACTGGTACAGGAAATTTTTTGACCATGAGCATAAGAGCTGAAGAACTTCGCGCACAGATCCGCGCGCTAACCGCTGAATATTATACAGAGGCTTTTTCGCCCCGTGAATTTGTCGCAGGCGAATCGCTCATCCCGATTTCTGGCAAGGTGTTCGACGAGACGGAGTTACAACATCTTGTCGATTCGTCGCTTGACTTCTGGCTGACCACGGGCAGATTCGCAGATCAGTTCCAAAAAGAATTTTCAAAATTTATGGGCGTTCGTCATACCATTCTGGTTAATTCGGGATCCTCTGCAAATCTTGTGGCGCTGTCATCTCTCACTTCACCACAGCTTGGCGATAAGGCATTGAAACCCGGCGATGAAGTCATCACGGTTGCGGCAGGTTTTCCAACCACGGTCAACCCGATCATCCAAAATAATCTTGTGCCTGTTTTTATTGATGTCCAGATCCCAACCTATAATGTGGATGTGAATTATCTCGAAGCTGCGCTCAGCCCGCGCACACGCGCCATTATGATCGCGCACACGCTGGGCAATCCATTTGACCTGGATGCGGTTACTCAATTTGCGCTCAAGCATGATCTGTGGCTGATCGAGGATTGTTGTGACGCGGTCGGCGCGACATATAGCGGGCGCAAGGTCGGCACGTTTGGCGCACTGGCGACCACGAGCTTTTATCCCGCGCATCACATCACCATGGGTGAGGGCGGTGCAGTGTTAACAGATAAACCAAAATTAAGGACTCTCGTTGAATCTTTTCGCGATTGGGGTCGTGACTGTTGGTGCGAAACAGGCAAAGACAATACCTGCGGTAAACGTTTCGAGCATCAACTTGGCGAGTTGCCATATGGATATGACCATAAATATACCTACTCGCATATTGGTTATAATTTGAAGGCAACTGACATGCAAGCTGCGGTCGGTCTTGCTCAAATGCAAAAGGTGACGGGTTTTATTGAAACCCGCCGCGCTAACTTTGTATATATGCATGAAAATCTTCAGGACTTGCAGGAGGTTTTAATTCTCCCAGAAGCTACACCAAATAGCGAACCAAGCTGGTTTGGTTTCCCGATTGCCGTCCGCGCGGATGCGCCTTTCACGCGCAATCAGCTGACCCAATTTTTGGATGGCCGCAAGATCGCGACGCGTTTATTATTTGGTGGCAATCTTGTACGCCAGCCCGCTTATCGAAATGTCCAATACCGCATCGCGAGTCCGCTTGATAAAACCGATTTCATTATGAACCATGTCTTCTGGCTAGGAGTGTATCCCGGCCTGACGCGCCCCATGCTCGACTATGTCATTGAAAGCCTTCATGACGCAAAATCCACTCTCCGCTGACCTGATCCACATCCTCGATCACACCCGTGACCTGTGGGAGGACCTGCGCGGCGCGCGTATCTTCATCACCGGCGGGACGGGCTTCTTCGGCTGCTGGCTACTCGAAAGTTTTCTATTTGCCAACCAGCAATTAGACTTAAAAGCATCCGCCTCTGTTCTAACCCGCAGGCCTGATACTGTTCAACAGACATTGCCTCACCTGATGCTTGACCCTGCCATCACGCTCATCAAAGGTGACGTGCGCAACTTTGAATTTCCAAAAGGTGAATATTCGCACATCATCCACGCGGCGACGGAGGCAAGC
>CAIWRB010000062.1 GCA_903914955.1 uncultured Chloroflexota bacterium
CCTTGGTGTATTGCAGGTCATCGTGAATGATGAAAAGATCCACTTCACGAATAAAATCGAAATAACCCCGCCATGGCAAAAAATTAGATTGAATAATCCCAACCTTCATGTAGTTTCATCCGTACTACGCCCCATAATATATGCTTGGCGTCCGCTTATTCGGTCAAACATAAGTGCCAAGTATTCACCCATAATTCCTAAAGCAAACAATTGAACACCACTAAAAATAGCAATAATGGATGACAGAAATGGAAATCCATCTACCGAGCCTCCAATAAAATAGGTGGTCAATACATACAACAGAATAAAAAAACCAAAAATTGTAAAGGCAAATCCAAGCACACTTGCAAATCTTAAAGGTAAAGTTGTGTAGCTAGTAAGAACCAGCAGGGAAACTTTGATCAACTTAATAAGTGTGTAATTGGAATTCCCAACCGTGCGAGGTGCTTCTTCCACCAAGATCGAGGTAAAACGCGATGTTCCCCATGAAAAAAGCACATCTATTAACACATCCGGCCCATTATAGGTTACAAAAGATTTTCGTAATGCAGAGCGAAGCACACGAAACGAGCTTATGTCGCGTACTGTCTTGAAACCCATTATATATGAGACAGCGTACTTTGTTATAACCGAGAAGATATTGCGCCACCAGCTATGCGGCATCTTCATTGGCACACCATAAACAACATCATAACCTTCATTCAACTTTTCTATTAAATGATGAATTTCTTCCGGAGGATGCTGCAAATCATCATCCATCGTGACAATAATTTCATAACGGGCATCTCTGATTCCACATAAAACCGCATTATCTTGGCCATAATTACGCATCAAGTCAATGCCACGCACCCAAACATATTTTTTCGCGAGCCTCTCAATAACCGCCCAACTATCATCCGGGCTGCCATCATTTACCAGCACCACTTCAAAAGTATCGGCTATGTTTGGCAAAACCAGAGCAAGCCGTTCAATTAATAGATCGAGGATTTGTTCACTACGATAAACAGGAATCACAACAGAGCAATTCATAGGGGATAAAATTATCCCTGCGCGGTTCACAGCTTGACCCCGTGCCTATCGCTCAGCAAATGGAGAGTGCGTGCCGTCTCTGCATTTCTCTGCTCCTCATCCCAGTTGAGAGATTCGCCTAGAATTTCGGCAAGTTCGAGAATGATATCCTTTGTAAGACGGCCTAGCATGGCAAGCATCGTGCGCCGCAATATAAGGTCATCCAGATGACGAACCTTTTCGTATTGCACAAGGAATATGATCTCACGGCGCGTGTAGGTTGGCAAAGAATTGAGCGGCGCATCTGAGGCGCGCATTGTGAAGTCAGCGACTGTTTGTGTGCGTGTGCCATATCTTTTGAATAATTGCTCAAGATGATCTTTATTAAAACCAGTCCATGCGGCCAGGCTTTCGATGTGTTTCCTATGATCTTCTTCGTTTTTTGGATAGCCTCGCCCGCCGCCGATAGCTAATTCACTTGTAGATTTTTGCCGACTGAGATTTAGAAAATTCAAGGCCTTATCTGTTACCAGTTCACTGAATGCTCGGAAGGAGGTCCATTTGCCACCGACCAGCGAGTAGATGGGGAAGTTCAAATTGGTCCAGTCAC
>CAIWRB010000063.1 GCA_903914955.1 uncultured Chloroflexota bacterium
ATACTATTCACCCTTGGCCGGAAAGTTTTACCGCTGACTATATGAATTAATTTTGAGGGGCTATTCTCGAATAGCTATGATGCAGTCCCCCAAGGATTGCCTTCGATGTGACCTGGCCTTTCGTTGACTTTGATCTTGTCAGATCATATTGATCAGGGATCAGCTGATCAATCCCTTGATGCGGTCGTTCCTGATTGAAGTATGCCGCGTAATCCGTGACCACCCGTCATAAATGTTGGTCGTCATGAACAGAATGTGATCCATGCATTCTCGCCGCAGGCTGCCCATGAACCTTTCGCAAACCCCATTCGCCTCGGGCGTTCGATACGGTGTCTCCACCTCTTTGATACTTCCGGCTACTACTGTAAAGTGTGTCGCATATTTCTTATCGCGGTCGCGTATCAGATACTTCGGTCCTTTCCCCTATATTGTCGATTCTCGTAGCTGCTGCGCCGTCCATTTAACGGTTGGGTATTTTGGTATTATCCGTCGCGTTTTTAGTTTCATCACCACTTGTGGTTCTATTTTTTTATTTCGATCCCTTTCAAATAGATCGTTACGATCTCATCAATCACCTTTGCAGACACAGGTTTGCCGCTTGCATGCGCAGGATAAAAATATGGATACATCATTCCCAACAGTGCCCAAGTAGCAACCTCGGCGTTCAGCGGTTGGAACTCTCCTTGCGCAACGCCGGTCTGAAAAATCGTGATCAGTTTACCAATAAACTTTTCGCGATAGGTTTTCCCAAAAACTTTTTGAGATGAAGCGCTGAGCTGTGCCATCTCCTGACTTCCCAGTCGCATCACGGCGCGCTGGTCGGCAGGTTGTCCCAGAATGTACTCCACAAACAATCGGATATGTTCACTGCTGGATATCGGTTTGGATTGAATTCCATCAATGGCGCTTTCGATTTCATCCAGGTAGATATTTAAGATGGCGAGGAAAAGTTCCTCCTTGTCTTTGAAATGGTAATACAGCGCGGCTTTAGAGACACCTACCGATTCGGAAATCTGGCGCATTGCAAGCCCGTGATAACCCTGCTGGATGAATAGGTTCCTCGCTGTGACCAAAATTTTATCGCGTAATCCAATCTCGGAAGATGTCATAAATTGATTTTACCCTCTCCGACTATTTGTCAGGAAGGGTATTTCCTTTTGTGATCAGTTAGAAGCAGAGGCTATCTTAGCATTCTGCGAGACAGTGTCGAGTTCTTGTTGACGGTTTTTCAATCCCAAAGTCAGAATGATCATGAGCCCTGCGACCAAACCAATCACCATGTAGGCAGTTCCATATCCCTTTACACCGCCGCCCATGGATGCCGCCACTGCGCCAACCAATGCGCTACTCGTTAATTGACCGACGCTCGTCGAAAGTGAGATCATTCCTTGCGCGGAGGTACGATCTTTCACGGAAGCTTCATTTAACATGATGTAACGCATCGGCGCACCGAGCAGGGAGGAAAGCCCCAACCCGATGACAGCACCGGAAGCGATGAAACCCCATAACGCAGAGATCAGCGTGCCGCTGCTCAACATCATCATGCCGATTGCGAGTAAAAGCGTTCCGGCAAATACCATCACTTTCGAACCGAATTTATCCAGCAAGCGTCCCACGAGAGGCGATCCGACAGACATGGCAAGTACGACTGGCATCAGCAAATAACTCGCGTTATGGGTGTTGATCACGCCCGGCAGGGCTGCGACCGCAAGCGCGGGGATAAAGACCATGCCTGATTCACCCAAGCCTGCACCGGCGGACAATACGCTGGTAATCACAGTCTGACGGCTTTTGAATAAATTCAAATTCAGGATCGGGTCGTCGGCATTCTTTTCGATGCGCGGGAAAACAAACAGCAGGGCGATCCCGATCAGCAGGAAAGGCGCTACATTTAGTGAAACGAGGCTGCTGAAGAAATTCTGTACATCAATTTGGTTTAGACCATAAGCAAGGGAAGCAAGCAATACACTCAAGACGAGCATCCCGGCCCAGTCAAAGGGGCGGGTGGATTTGGTTGAGGTAGAGGGCAGTAAACGCCAGCTCATGATGATCACAATCAGCGCGATCGGCAGGTTGATGATGAATAACCATTCCCAGCCAGTTATCGTCAGGATGATTCCTCCCAGAATAGGACCAACGATAAAAGCGAGTCCAAAGACCGCACCGATCAATCCTAGCGCCCCACCGCGCTTTTCTGGTGGGAATGTATCGCCGATCACTGCACTGGCTACGGGGAAAATTCCGCCTGCGCCGAATCCTTGCAGCGCGCGTCCGAATAGTAAAACCGTGAACAGCTTTTGCGGCGAAAGCGCCACGAGCAAAGAACCCAGAGCAAACAGTGATACATCCAACACGTATATGGAACGGCGCCCAAAGATGTCCGATAGTTTTGCCATAAGCGGCGTGCTGATCAGATTGAAGAGTACGTAGATCGTGAACGTCCATGCCAGTACGCGATCGCCCACACCGAAGAAGGATTGGATCGCGGGTAGGGCAGGCGCTACAATGGCAATATCCAGTGCGCCCATCAGCACACCGAGGAAGAGTACTATTAATATCTGATTGCGAGTTTTGTCGGTCATTTGTATCTCCTTAAAATATATTCAACTTACCGAGCGGTCAGTAAGTTGAATATATCAAAGGGAACTAATGTTGTCAATGACTTTGGAATTAACATTTTGTTAGAGAATAAAATAAGGTTCTCAGCCCATCCAGATGGCGGATGATTTGGAACTGTATCAACAAGTCAGGGAAAACAATGCGGTTTTCTGTTAAACTTGATCTCAGGAGATGACCATGACTTCCTTCTTTGCTCTCTTACTCGGACTACAACTTTTTCAAGCTTATCTCAGCGATACGCTCGACTATCTCAGCCGCTACCTGCCTGCCGAAGGACTGGCGGTCTTTGCGTTGATCACCTTCGCGATCGTGTTGGTATTGGTGCGGTTGCCGCGCCGCGAATCATTCATCATCGGCGGCATGGCGTTGATGCGACTTGCAGTGCAATTCAGCGACGCGCCACTGCGGTTGATCTTTGCCACACTCGGCTTGATCCTGTGGATGTGGTTTCTGGCTGGCTCGATGCAGCGGCTCGCCGTTTTGCCGCTGGCGGTTTTTGCCGATACCGCCTTGCGCGCTCCGCTCTGGTTTGACCAGTTGGCATTTCATCGCGAATGGTGGGCGATTCTTTTTTGTGGGATCGAAGTGGGTCTAACCTTTTACTTTCTCTATCTCGAGAAGCAGAATCCACCCGCAGTTGATTTTGCGCGGAGCGAACCGCAACTGAGCTTGCTCCTGTCATTCGTTGGGTTGGGCGCCATCCTGTTTCTTGTGATGCTCTTCCTGCCGAACTCCGCGCGGCTGGTCTCATCCATGCCTGTGTTGTGGGCGTATATTTTCATTGTAGTGCTGATGGCTGTGGGTGTGGGATTGCAGTTCGTGAAAATTCCCCGCCATTGGATTGTGACACTTGTTATTGGCGTCGTTCTCGTTGGCTCTTTACAAGCACTGACTATAGGAATGACTCCCGGTTGGTTGTGGTTTGCATTATCTGTGATCTGTACTTGGCTTTTGTGCGGAATAATTTTTTCGCAAAATCTTCCTGCTGAAAAAACGGGAACATGGCGCAGTGGACTTGTGATCTTTTTATCGTTTTTAGTTTTACTTGTTGTGTTCTTTCTGGTTGAACAGGAATCGGTTCATGTGATGATTCCCATTACTGGTGGGATGCTGGCAGTGGCAGCGGGATTCGCTTCCAGACAAGAATCCGCTACCCACATGGAAACAGGCGCGGGCGTGAGTCGAGCCGCGGGTTTCATCCTGCTGATGGGTTTGATCGGCATGGGAATTTGGTTCGCATCCAATCAATCACCCAAAGTAGATGGAACGCCGCTGACGCCAGTTTTTGTTAACGGACAGGAAGGCTACGCTTGTTATCGCATTCCTTCGATCGTGCGCGCGGGTGATGGCTCGTTGCTGGCGTTTGCTGAAGGACGGCGCGATAACTGCGGCGACTTCGGCGGCGTGATTAGAGTCGTGATGAAACGCAGTACCGACAATGGAAAAACATGGAGTGCGCTGACCGTAGTAGGTGAGAACGGCAACTTCTCTGCGGCAAGTCCATCGCCTGTGGTGGATGAGCAAACTGGCGCAGTGATTTCGATCTTCAATAAAACTTCAGTCAGTGAATTTGATGCGGCGGCGGGCAAAGGAGTGCGTCAAGTTTTTATCACACGCAGTTTGGATAATGGATTGAGTTGGAGCGAAGCGCAGGAGATCACATCGCAAGTTGTGCGACTCGATGCTGGCTGGCGGCAGGTTGTTCCGGCAGTGGGACATGCCATTCAATTGCAGAGCGGACGCTTGTTTTATACTGCGCATGTTTCGACGAATGGTAACGATGTCAATCATTCACAGAATTATGTTTTCTGGAGCGACGATCACGGCGAGACGTGGACGATTGGTGGAATCAACCCAACGTTCGGTTACAACGAATCAATGGCGGTCGAGTTGGAGGATGGTTCGGTGATGGTCAATGCCCGCGCATACAATGATGGCGTGCCAACAGGTTTACGCGCGGTGATGATCTATCCCTTTGATGCGGGGGGAAATATCCGCATGATGCCAGGCTATCTCGATCCACAATTGGTCACGCCGACGGTGGCTTCGAGTATTATCCGCTATGGTTGGGCAAAAGATGGAAAAGGCGTTTTACTATTTTCAGGTCCAAATCATCCGCGCTTACGAGTCAACATGTCAGTTCGTTTTAGCATGGATGATGGGAAAACATGGTCAACAGCAAAGACGATTGACCCCGGTCCCGCCGCATACTCAGATATGGTTATACAAAATGATGGATTAATGGGCCTGCTCTATGAGCGTGGCAACGAAGGCGGAATTTATTACGCCAGCTTTTCGCTGGAATGGCTGGCGAAGTAAAAGGTGGAACATCGATTCTATTCCATCCTCAATTTCGGTTTGTATTGCAGTGTCTCCTGTGCCGGCTTGTGCTCGTATCGTGCAAAAACCCCAAGCGACAGAAAACAGGGCTAAAAAGATGGCAAACTGACCACTGTTGAATCCAAGAATGGTTTTTGAAAATGGTGAATTATGGGAATTCAACTGGAAAAGAATGCTCAGATTGGCAATGAGACGCGCAAAAACACAAAAGATGGTTTTTATGAACGGGGTAACGAGCAGGGGAACTCAAGTAGCAGGAAGAGCAAGGAGAGTGGGGGCACGATAGTAATCGTGGATGATGCCACCCAGGACATTTTTACACTGTATGGTTCCACTTGAAGGTCTTGCTTGGGGGATGGGGGTCTGCTGATCAATACCCTGATGGGGACGAGCAGTGTTGTAATAATTCACGAACTCAATCACAACGCGCCGTAGATGAGCGGCGTTAAATATCAGAATGTAATCCAGACATTCTTCGCGGACAGTGCGAACCCAGCGTTCAGAAAACGCGTTGGCATTCGGGGCCCGGACAGGAGTGGGGATAACGTGGAAGCCTTCGGACTCAAAAACAGAATCAAAGGCTGGGCAAAAAGAGCTGTCATTGTCATGGATCAAGAACCG
>CAIWRB010000064.1 GCA_903914955.1 uncultured Chloroflexota bacterium
ACTTCATGCGGTGTGATCTGCTCGTTCGCCTCCAATTGCATTTGAAGAGATTCAATATCGCGCCAGAAAGAATGTTCGTCGCCTTCATACAACCCGCGCTTATACGCCTCGCGCATTCGGCGGATCTCCCCTTTAATGCGGGACTTCTCCTTTATGGGATCAGGACCATCCTGTTTACCATCAAGCAAATCCTGTAACGATGCCTGCCAGTTATCAGGCAAAACAAGGCTTTCCATCAGACGGCCAATCTGCTCCTCCACGACATCCGCGCGGACACTCTTGCCTGAAAATGAGCAGTGCAGTCCTGAGAACCGCGAAGCGTCACGATAATATCTGCCCGCCTTGGCGCTTTGAGCGCGCATTTTCTTTTCACAGTTTTTGCATGTGATGATCCCGCTGAGCAGATAGGTATGCCGAGTGTAGGGTTTTGTATCTAAAGTGCGCCGCCTCAAGGAACGAACTTTTTGGCAGCGCACGAACAGATCCTCACTGATGATGGGCTGGTGCGCTCCTTTTATCATCTCCCCCTTTCCGCGATGAGACTTGCCCTGAATAAAAGCACCCCGATAAGTCACATATCCAGTATAAAAAGGATTTTGCAGCATCACGCGCACGCTATCCTTCGTAAAGGGATGCTTCCTGAATGTCCGCACCCCCTGCAGATTCAACCAGTCGGCAATCTGTTGATCGTAATAAAAACCTTTGGAATAACGCTCAAACATTTCCTCGGCAATCGAGGCGTTAATCGGATCCTGGACTGCCATCTTGCGATCACCGACCTTCTCACTGTTGTACCCCCAGGGTACCCAGCCATTGTGGTAGCCCTGCATCGCGCGTTCATACTTACCCTTGTGAGTTTCCTTGCTCAAATTATCTGAATAAAATTCGCCGAGTGACCCGAGCAGATGAAAGGTCAACTTACCCTCAGGCGTATCCAGATTGAAATTCTGCTCCACCGCGTTGAGAGTCACTTGCTCCTTTTGCAGCTGCTTCACGATCTCGATCGCCCATTCCAACCGCCGCGCCAGACGGTCTACCTTGTGAACATACAGGATCCCGAACATGCCCCGCCTGGAGTCCTCCAACATTTGAGCAATCCCAGGACGATATTTATTCTTGTACGCCGAGGTAGCCGGGTCGGAATATATCTTAACGATCTCGATCCCATCCGAAATCGCGCGCGACTTGATCTGACGCAGCTGCGCATCCAGACTGAAGGAATCATCCTGCATAGTGGAAGAGTAGCGGATGTAAGCCGCCCCCAATTTTTTAGGATCAAAGTTCAATTTGTCCATGAAAATATCCTCGTGATAGCGGTTCCGAGCAAGTTGAAACCCGCTACGGGTGTTGAGTTCCACACCAGTAGCGGGAACAAATAAATAAATATGAAGGAAGGCGTCGGGTCAGAGTAGACCTTTATGAAAGACGGGGGTTATTCTTCTTTTTTATCCTCTACATTATTCTCCTCAGAATTCGTTAGCGGCGCTTTGGTGGACCTCAGACGCCGTAGGATTTGGATCAGCCAATCTAACAAAGAAACTGGCATCGGTGCAGAGTGCGGTTTCTCTATTGTATGAGACCGCTTCTGTTTGTGCGAAAAGTCGAGATCATCTTCAGGTTCTGGCATAAGTTGCTCTCAAAACTCCCTTATGTCGCTACCGGTTGCGCATGGGCTGGGAGTTTTTTTAGGTTGTAAAGAACGATAAATATCAGTAAAATACCAACCGTCCCTTACTTCCTTTATTGTCACTCATTAGACTGGGGACAATCGTAAAAATGTCCTCACTTGATCCAATAATGTCCTCTCTGGTGCCACGCATTCCGTATCAACTCGCGCGCCGTCTGCCATGGGATGCTTTGTATGATTTGTTTCACTTGAAGCGCGGCATTAGCGAACTCGAAACGGTACTGCAACTCCAGCAGGGAACGTTATCCAAAGCCCAGAGAGAATATCCAGCCCACAAGCAGGGGAAGCCTGTGCGCGGGATCTCCGCCAAAGTCCACCAACATATCCTGGATCGCATGGCCGAGAACTTTCAAGCTGGCGAACAAATGCGCGCCTGGATAAAAAAGAACTGGCCTGCGGAATTGCTCGATCTCTCGGCAAAATATTTGGGCGGGCTGTATGACATGCTTGACCTCGCCCGTCAGATCCCGCAAGTGGGCGTGTTCCCAAAAGATCATATTCCCCGAAAAAAAGAAGAAGCCGAAATTGTGGACTTGCTCCTGACCAATAAGCAGGTGCAGGTGATCTGGATCACCGGTGTTCCTGGCGCTGGCAAGCGAACACTCGCGCTGAGTCTGGTGCGCTGTCATTGGGAGCGGCTCAAGCAGATCTACGAAAAAGTGTTTTGGGTGGATGCCGAGCAGGCAAGTTATGCCGATGGGCTGCGCCAGATCGCTGTTGCGCTGGATATTGCGGAGACATCCGTCGGGGCGATCGAGATGAAGATCAAGCACCTGACCAGAAGAAAAAAAGTCTTGATCATTCTGGATACTCTGCATGACGTGGACGGGCTGATCGAATGGCGTCAGTTGATCGGGTATCTGGGACGCCTGGTCGTGTCCAGCCGCAAGCGGTTGATGGACAGTGAATTGATGGCTGACCGGGAGCTTCATCAAATTCGGCTGGATGGATTTTCTCTCGAACAGGGGCGCATGTTTATGGCAAGATTTTCCAATGACGGGAACCAGGATGCTGAGGATGCCATCCTGGAATACACGGCTGGACTTCCGCTGGCGTTGCGCATCCTCTCTGGACCCATGATCGAATTGGGATTATCCGCCGCGGAGATCCAGTCTCGGCTGGAGCGTTACGCGCTCGATGCTTTGGAGTCCCCACTGGGGCAGAATACTGCTGAGTCCAGCCTGCGCATGTGTTTCGACATCACCTATGAAGTTCTGGCAGAACGCTATCCGGACGCAGTCCAATACTTTCAATGCGCGGGTATCTTCCGTACGAGGACGATCCACAAGAGTCTGATCGGGCAGGTGCTCAGTATCTCCAATCCCCTTTCAGAAGATAAGATGGCGGGCGCGTTGCTGCGTTTTAATTTTCTGGATGTGTTGAAGCTGTCCGAAGAACGATTCATCCAGCTGCATCCTTTGTTGCATGAATACGCCCGAGAAAAGTTGAAACGCTCAAATATATACCCACAAATCTATGCGCAATACCTGAATGTTATTCCTGAATGGACGCGCAACGTCTCTCCCTCGCTGGAAGTTGAACAAGCGTGGCATATTCAAGATCTGCTGGCAACCCTGGAAGGGTTCATCGCCAGAGCCGAATGGGAGAAAGCAATCCGCCTACTGAACCAAACTTTCGAGATCTTTACTGTCGAAGGGTATGGCCGAAAACTTGAACAAGTGATCCGCAAGCACCACGAAGACACGAGTGAATCCAGGTTGTTGAAAGTTGCCCTGGCAAATCTAAAAGGGCTGCTTGCGTTTTCTATTCCTGATGTAATTCAAGCGCAGGAGCAATTTGAACTGGCGTTACAGACAGGGCAAGGTTCAAGCCTGTCCCCCACCTTGGAGCAAATCTTCCTGGCCGAAATGGGACGAGCCATTCTTGGCATTGCGCGTTGCCTGGTCTACAGAAAGGAACATCGCGCCGCGCTTGATCTTCTTGAAGATTTATATTCCAAGGATATTTTCACTTCTCTTATCGATCCCGAACATAAGGTGGAAAGAGAAGTCTTGCTTGGCGATATCCATATCGAAATGGGTGACTACCGCAAAGCACTTGTCTGTTTTGAAGCCGTTCTGGAAATGCCGCAACGGGAAAATCTGAACCGGGTGCTGGAGCGCCAGGCGAATTGCCATCGCTATCTGCATGAAATAGAACAAGCAATTGATATCTACTCGTCCCTGTTCGCCGAACAAGATCAACCCGCTGATTTCAGGACTAGGGTTGGATTAGGCTCGGCCGCCAGTCTGATCGAAAATCGAAAGCCTCTCGAAGCCTGGCAGGTGCTGGCTGAGGTTGAGATCATCCTACGCGATTACGCTGAACTGGATGCGTTCCATGTGCATTTTGCGCGGCTATGGAAGTATCGGGCAATAGCAGCACGCGCATTGAACGAAAACAAATCCACGCTAAAGTGCGCAAGAAAATCCATCGAGTATTGGATGAAGATCCCCGATTCAGATTTTGAGGAAAAGCAGATGCGGGATGTGGTGAATGAAATTGAAGGCGAGATGCGGTTGGGTGGGAAAACAATATAAGGGTGTTTGCATGGGATACTAAAAGTGATCGGCGGAGAGCCGCGTATACTTGTTGTTCGGGGCTGTTGAGCGCGTCACTTTCTACAAAGCTGAAAATGAATGCACAGTGCTGTGTCTGCGTCCAGATACGAATATGGCAAATCGCTTCACTAGGAAATCCCACCTGAACTCAGATGGACTGGCTACGGTGGGAAATTTGCCTGAGCTTCACCAGGGGAACATTTGCGTCCACCGGGACAGTGGGCATTACAAAGAACCAGAGTCTTTCGAAATATTTTTCCTGTCGCTTAGAACCGTATTAAGTTCGGGTAAGGTTATGGCTGTGCGCCTGCCAACCTGATGTCATCCAGATAGAAATTGACCTGACTATCACCCGATTCGTGGCCGAAGGTAAGCATGGTGACTTTTATATTCCTTGCACCAAGCTCAGCGAGCGGAATGCGAATACGATGCCATGCACTCATAGTAAGCTGACCATCCTGTACATATTCCGGAGTTGAGATGTCTGGGCGGTAAAACATCGGGGTCTCATTCTCGTCATTGAAAGAAGCGGTAATATGCGGGTACTTCCCGTTCTGGACATCTACTATATAAATGTAAAACTCAAGGAAATCATAAGGAGAAGTATCGAGAGGGAGATGATAAAACGCAATGGCCGA
>CAIWRB010000065.1 GCA_903914955.1 uncultured Chloroflexota bacterium
GCTTCCATTCGGTATCATTCAAGTCAGTCGGGTAAGTTTGGTTTGATTTGATCATCATCCAATTTTGCCCGATTTTCTCGCTTTTACCAAGCTTTTATCGAGTTATTAAACAGTCTCTAAAGGTATTTGCAAGAATGTCAGCCAGGTTGGAAGAACGGGCAATGGCGACACGGAAGTTGGTCTTGAATCGGAAGATCAAATCGATTATATAATGACTCTTGTTCAACAAGCCTATGATTGGCAGGAAGATGAATAGTTAGTTTATGTTTATAAAGCGGAGAAATAAAAGTATCGGTGTGCAGTCCAAAGCCGTATCTCAGCAGGCAGAGTGCGCCAAATTTGCCTACTGAGATCAAATAATTATTAAAAGCCGGCGAGCGCAACTACTTTAAAATATGGCACCCCCGTCACGCCACTTTCATTAGTGCATCAGACTCATTCTTCTACCCATATACAATACACTTAAAACAAAAAAGCCCCTGATTTTCAACAAATCAGGGGCTTATGTTTAGATAAATCTATACTGTTTTAAGTATTCTTGCAATCGTTCATGCGAGATTACCCTTCCGCTTGGATTTTCCTTCCAACTTCCATCATCCAACGGTGTATAAACCAACGGCTTCCTTTTTGGCAACAACATGCCGCATTGGAATGGCACACGCATTTCAAACGACTGCCTGCGTTCCTCTCGTCGCAGGCGATATAAATCTTTCTTGCTCAAACGCTTCGTTGGTAACTCACCAGGAAAAAGTGGCGTCTGTATTTGATTTGAGACTACACTTTGATGCGCAATCCCAGAACTCCGTATAATTCTGGCGCGAACACTTTTTCCTCGTGTAGTAGAAACTCCCGCACATTTTGGACCCATACCTCGTACGATGCTTATTGGGGATTTCAAAACCCTTTTACACTTTTTACATCTTGGATTTTCTTCCATAGTAATCCTCCAATTAAGAATACAGCAGTACAGGTGTGACGCCTATACTGCTGTCGTTTTAGAATAGTGATACTTGGTTCTGCGTCACTTGTTTTGATCGTGAGCGATTGACAGACCTCCCTGCTCCCCCCTTCTGCGTCATCCAGTCAGACCAGGAAACTGCTTTGGGGATATCAGGAATTGGAAGCGGTGCGCTCGGAGCCGTTGGACATCCAAGCGGCGAATTGGAGACAATTACTTCATCGGCAAACAGAGATTGCAGATCGGGCAGGTCGGCAGACTCTAGCGCCTCACGCGCCAACTTCATCAGAATGTCACCATCCTCATCTGGGACAATTGCGCCTCCCACTTCGTCCCCGTAAAGGAGTTGAGCGGCTTTCATCTTCCGCCCCATCAATGCCAATGCACGGGCTTCCATCGCTTCGCTATAGACCGAGAAGATCGCCTTCACTGGCTTGGTTTGACCCAAACGCCAAACTCTACGAACAGCCTGCCACAAGGTATAGAGTGAATATTCGATCTCTGCAAAGACCACCGACGAGAAGGCAACCAAGTCAAGGCCGGTCTCCACTAAACGTGGGTTGACCACCAATGCATCCAGCCCCACGACTCTCTTTGCGATCCATTCCTCACGCTTGCGCGGATTGACGCCGCTGGTCAATACTTCAGCACGCACCCCGCCATCCCGAAGAATTTTTAGGATGCGATCCTGGATGTCACGCGTTCCCGTTTGGCGCAGGTAGATCAGCACCTTTCGCCCTTGTTGGCGTTCAGAGCGGCAGAAATCCACCAACCAGGCTTCCTTTGGCATGGTCTCATCATCAACCACTGCCGGCAGTTCCATCAGTTCTTTTCTGCGGACGACTTCGCCTTTGCGATTTACTTCATCGATCTCTACCACTTCATCGCGGAAGGCAGAGTTCGGGCGAGCCAGGGTCCACTGCAACCAGGTCGAGAGATAGCGCCTGTTCTTGATGGCGAGGTCATACAATTTCTTTGCCATCACACGGTACTGGTCGTTCTGTTCGTCGGTCATTGCAAGTGTCACCACTTCCTCTGCATAATGCGGCAACGACAGTCCCAGGTCTTTCAAGGATAGGAATACCGTGGTGTCCAGCAGTCGGTTCACAATGGCGGGGGATATGCCGGGCTGTTCTTTTGCTTGATTCTGATAACGGCGATTGCCGGTGAAGCCATCCTCGTCACCATCTTCTGTGGCACGCTTGCTCTTACGCGTCATTTCCAATACACCATACAATCGCGCCCAACGCTTCTCATCATCGAAGGCAAAGTCTTTTCGGACGCTGGCATTCAAGCGATGAAGCAGCCAGAAGATTGACGTACTTTTCCCACCGAAAAATGTGCCGGTCAAAGTTAGGGTGTATTTGGTCGCGCCGACAAGCTGGTGAAATGCGATACCCCGGTCAGACGATTTTGATTTGAACTGATGGCAGTTGTGTACTAGGACACCGTTGGCGAAGTAGTTGTTGTTTCCCTCAACTTCGAAATTGTAGACATAACCGTCTGGACACACTTGGTCAAATCCTGATCCACATCCTTGTTCCAAAATCTCAACACGGTCCACCCTAGAAAATTCAAGACC
>CAIWRB010000066.1 GCA_903914955.1 uncultured Chloroflexota bacterium
AAGGATGCCTTCGTGCGGCGCTTCAAAGGGGAAGAGCAAGTCAAACACCTTCATCCCTCACTTGCGCCACTGCTCGATGAAACATTCGGAGTCATCCTATATCAGGAACAGGTTCTGCGAATCGCAAATGAACTTGCAGGTTTTAGTCTGGCAGAAGCGGACCTCTTGCGACGGGGGATGAGCCATTTTGATCCAGGCAAAAAAATGCAGGAGTTGGAAAAGAAGTTTGTCGGCCAGGCACAGGAAAAAAGCAGTGTGCCAGTAGAAATCGGTGGACGAATTTGGGAAATGATGGCGGCCTTTGCCGGCTATGGGTTCCCCAAGGCGCATGCCGCTTCGTATGCAAGAGTAGCCTGGCGATCAGCCTGGTGCAAATCGTATTTTCCAGCTGAGTTCATGGCGGCGGTATTAGCCAATTGGGGCGGGTATTACAGCCAGCGCGTTTATCTCAGTGAGGCACGCCGAATTGGATTGACAGTTCGCCCACCACACGTGAATTATTCCGGGCATAATTTTTCAGTGAGAAAACTTTTAGACTCTGATGAACGTGCGCTTTTCATGGGCCTGGATCAGGTCAAGGAATTAACCCAGCGGACGATCAAACGTATCATACAATTCTCACCCTTCGTTTCTCTCGAAGATTTTTTGACGCGGGTTGATCCACGGGCTCAGGAGGCCGACAATCTCGCGCGGGTTGGTGCATTGGATGGGTTGGGGAAAATTCCTGCGATACTCAGGCGATTGCAAAATGGCGGTTGGCAACAAAACCAGATGAGTCTATTTGAATGGACTGACACCAGCGAAGAAGACTGGACTTTGGAGCAAAAGGTACATGAGCAATTGGATATCCTTGGTGCCAGCCTCGATGCTCATCCGCTTGAGTTGGTATCAGAGAAAATCGTTGGATTTGGTGCGATCACGACTTTGGAAGCTGTTGAAAGGATCGGGCGCAGGGTGACGGTTGCCGGCGTGAGACAGACTTCCCATCGGAGTCGGACAGCAAAAGGGGATTCGATGTTGTTCCTGACTCTGGAAGATCTATATGGAACATTGGATGCGATCCTGTTTCCAGAGGTGTATCGCCATTCCAAACTCATCATCGATTCAGCCCAACCTTTTTTGATCACCGGCGTGATGGAGATGGATGCAGAACGCGGGGAACCCTTCTTGAGGGCGGAGAAAGTTGTACCAGTGGGATAAATGAAAAGTATTCTTGCAGTTACTTGCCTCAAGGATATTCAGATTCCAACTCGAAGCATCGCAAGCGTGCTATTCTTTCGAGGAGAAATATGAACGATCACTTTCACCCATAACCCATCCAATTGTATCTGCACAGGAACTAAGTCTTTGAAAAAACGCTCAAGCAATTTCCGACTCTGCGCTCCACTTCGCGTCAACCATGTCCGCAGGATACTTTCCTGGATTGCTATAGCTTCCTGAAATGCTGAGGTAACGATCCCCAGCACCGGCAAACTCATCGTAATGAAGATGATCTTCGATAAAGATTGCATACTATTACATTTTTCCCTTCTCCTTCAATTGCAACCACGGATTATGGCGATAATCCCCTTTCACCTCCCAAATACGGGCGGATGAACAAGTAGTCAGCACGGGATGCCAAGGCGGATATTTACGCGCTAGGCGTGATGGTCTATCAAATTCTGACGGGTCAAATGCCTTTCAAGCACAACAACCCGGGTGCGCTCCTGATCGCCGATTTGAATCAACCTGCGCCGGACGCGTGTGAGATTTTGTCAGACCTGCCAAAGAATGTAGGGGTTGCCATTCAACGCGCTATGGCAAAGAAACCAGAGGAACGATTCTCAACTGCTACAGAGTTCTCGTTTTCAATGGGCTGAAATTAAAAGTTTGATTCACGATTTAATTCCCTTGATCTGTTGAATGATCTCAACTGCGTTTGCAATTCCATCTTCGGCTAGAATTTTCTCCCCCAAGTCAGCGGCACGTTGACGCATGGTTGTATTCGTGACCGCTTCCTGAATTGCCTGTGCGAGTCGATCCACAGTTAATTTTGAACGCGGGATCAGCTCGGGACCAACGCCGAGTTCGTGAACACGCTTGCCCCAAAAGGGCTGGTCGAAATTGAATGGGATCACAATGGAGGGTACTCCCGCTCGCAGTCCCGCAGCAGTAGTCCCTGCGCCGCCGTGATGCACCACTGCCGCGACACGCGGAAAAAGCCAGGCGTGCGGGGTCGAGTCGATCATCATCACAGAGTCAGGCAGATCTGTTTTCTGCAGCCCGCCCCAACCTGAAAACAAGAGCGCGCGTTGATTTGTTTTCTTCAAAGCTTTTAGTGCCAGCTCTGCCGTTTCTTGCGGGTTGCGGCTGCTCATGCTGCCAAAGCCAATATACACGGGGGCAGGTCCGGCTTGCAGGAAATCCAGCAAGACGGGAGGCGGCGTCCAATTGGCGTCTGAATCCAGGAACCAATACCCGGTGACGTGATTATCTGCGCCCCAATCTGCTGGCGCGGGGACGACGAATGGACTGAATCCATAAAGCGTGGGTAAACCTTCTGAGTGGTTGAAATGAAAAGGTTTGGAGAAGGAAGCGGGCGGTAAACCAAGCACTTTTTTCCGCCCCTGGTTGAACATTGTTTGCATTCCCGACCATATCAACTGTCGAACAAGCAGTTGTGAAAGGCGATTGAACGCCCCGCCCAGGTTTGGCAGGGTTGGCGGGACGAGGACGCTGGGAAAATCTTTTGTCGGCGTAAATGGAACCAGATAGGTTTGAAGGAGCGGGATTTTCAGTTTCTCTGCCAGTGGGAGACAGATGAATATGCTTACCAACCCTGTGATGAGCAAGTCCATGCCCTGGCAGGCGGCGAATCCGTCATCCAGCAATTCAATGGCGGTGCGTTGAGCTTCTTTTGCCATGAGCCTGAAAATTTTCAGGAAATTCCCATGCTCCAATATTTCAGAAAGTTCCTTATTTTCCTCCATCTTCGCCTGCGTATTCCCGCGCATAGGCCAGAATTCCAGCCCCTGTGCTATGACCAGCGTTTCAAACTCCTGCGTGGTCACCAGCCGTACAGTGTGACCAGCTTCTTTCAAACCTTTGCCCAAAGCGATAT
>CAIWRB010000067.1 GCA_903914955.1 uncultured Chloroflexota bacterium
GCCCTTGGGCTCGCAAAAGCTCTGCATGAGTACCTACTTCAGCAATTTTACCGTTTTCAACCACAACAATTCGATCAGCTCGCTTAATTGTTGAAAGACGGTGGGCGATGACAAAAGATGTCCGTCCCTTCATTAAGGTCTCCATACCTTTTTGAATGAGGGCTTCGGTAAGCGTATCAACGCTGGAAGTGGCTTCGTCCATTATGAATAGCTCCGGTTTCGACAATACGGCACGCGCAAGACTGATGAGCTGTTTTTGCCCAACAGATAGCAAATTGCCTCCTTCGCCAACATTTTCGCTATAACCCTTTGGAAGCAAAGTGATAAAGTCATGGGCTCCAGCAAGAGTAGCAGCTTCTTCTACTTCTGCGTCACTTGCACCTAATTGTCCGTATCGGATATTTTCGCGTATTGTACCGGAAAACAAGTGCGGAGTTTGAAGGACGATACCGATCTTGTTGTGAATACTTTGCATTGTGTAATCGGTATAATCGTGGCCATTAATTCTGATAGTTCCTTCACTCGGCTCGTAAAATCGGCAAAGCAAATTAACAATAGTTGATTTTCCTCCACCAGTTGGCCCGACAAGAGCAATCGTTTCGCCTGGTTTTACTTTGAGGTTAAAGTCTGCAAGCACTGGTTTTCGATCTTCATAGTAAAAATTTACATGGTCAAATTCAATTTCACCTAACAGGGTTTTAGCATCAAAGGCGTCTGGCTTGTTGTGGATATCAGGTTCTGTATCGACAAGTTTGAAAATTCTTTCAGCAGACGCAATTGAGTGTTGCATTTCAGCATACACCCTGGCAAGATCCTGGATTGGCCACATGATAAATGTGAGGTACGAGATAAAAGCGTGGATCCCACCAATTGTCAGGAAACCGTCAATTGCTTGATAACCACCGTACCACACGATAAATCCGAGCGCTATTGATGTAATAATTTGGACTGTCGGAAGAAACAGGGCTGAAAGCCATGCTGCCCGATAGGTGGCCGTATACATTTTTTCTGTCAATTCTTGAAATTCGCGCAAGTTTTCGTCTTCGCGGCCGAGTGCTTTAATGATACGCACACCTTGAATGTTCTCATTGTGTGCACCAGTTATCTTGCTGTTCGCCCGTCGAGAATTTCGAAATTCTACCAAAATTTTCTTCCGGAAATTAACTGCAATAACACTTAGGATTGGCAATATTGCAAGAACAATCAGCGCAAGTCGCCAGTTAATAATCAGCATAAATATTGTTGCGGTGGTAATGTTCATGAAAGCCCAGGTGGTGTCTACCAGTCCCCAGGTCATAAGATCCGCAACTCTACCGGAATCGGATGTTACACGGGCGATCAGGCGCCCAACTGCATTCTGCGAATAGTACGAGAGCGATAACTCTTGCAAATGATTGAACATGCTTTTGCGGAGGTCATATTGAATGCGTTCGCCAAGAACACCAGCCAGGTAAATAAATGTAAAAACCATAGCCGATTGGATAATTTGGAATACACCATATAACGTGGCCCATCGCCATAAAGAATTTGGATCCTTTCCGAGGATAGCTTCATCAATTATATTTTTATTAATAAAAGTGAAGAAAGAATCCATTGCAGAAGTTAACGCAATTGTTATAACAAAACCGACGACCCACTTCCAATGTGGACGGAGTAAGCCGATAATGCGTTTTAAAACCGGAGTAGTCACCGGACTAGTATGTTCTTCTTCTTCGGTAAGATCGTTGTCATTTGTCA
>CAIWRB010000068.1 GCA_903914955.1 uncultured Chloroflexota bacterium
CCAATATGCCGATCATGCTGGGCGGCGATCATTCGGTGACCATTCCCATTCTTCAAGGGCAACGAGAGCGCTATAAAGATCAACGCCTCGGTGTGTTGTGGGTGGATGCGCACCCTGATCTGTGCGATGATTACGACGGCTCAAAACTTTCGCATGCCTGCGTTTTACGGCGCGGTATTGAATTCGGAATTGATCCGCAGGATATTTGCATGGTTGGTTTGCGTTCCTGGGAAGATCAGGAAATTGACATGATCGAAAACGGTGGCGTCCATGTTTACACCGCTGCTGATGTAGCTGAGCGCGGCATGCGGCATGTCGCAGACAGCCTGCGCAACATCCTCAACGATTGCGATGCGATCCATATCTCACTGGATATTGACTGTCTCGACCCATCGGTTGCGCCCGGCACGGGCATCCCTGAATTTGGCGGGCTCACTTCACGTGATGTTCTGACTCTGATCAAATCCCTGCAGGGTTTACCTTTGGTTGGTTTGGATGTTGTCGAGATCGCGCCGCCGCTTGATCTGTCCGAATCGACAGTCTTCGCGGGCTTGAAGATCATCATGGAATTTATCGCTGTCATCGCGCGTGAAAAACAGTCAGGAAAATAACGTGCGATCCAATCTGACTGTAATCCACAACATAGAACAAAAAAGTTTCGAAGTGCATCTTGATTCGCATATAGCTGAATTAAATTATTATTTAAGTGAAGATACCATCACCTTTACACACACTGGAGTTCCATCCGCGCTGGAAGGCCGCGGCATCGGAAGTTTACTGGTCAGCAGCGGGCTGAAATATGCAAAAGAAAATAACTTGAATGTAAAATCTTTATGCTGGTTTGTCGATAAATACAGGCAGCGTCATCCCAGCGAATGACCACGCTCATTCAACGATTCGAAATCAACGCGGCGCGCAACCCTGACAAGGCCGCGTTGATTTATCCGCACAATGGGGATTGGATAACCGTCACATACGCCCAATTATTAGATTCAACCCAGCGTTTCTCTACTGGACTTTCAGCCTGCGGGCTGACCCCAGGCATGTCCGCCGCTTTGATGACCCCGCCCTCGGCAGATTTTTTTGCCCTGGCATTCGCCCTGCTCAAAAATGGCATCGTGCCCATCCTCGTTGACCCCGCCATTGGATTAAGAAAAGTAGGCGAATGTCTTAGGGAATCCAAGCCTGATATTTTCATCGGTAACAGCTTGACACACAGCTTGAGAATCATTTTTGGCTGGGGAAAAGAATCAATCCAACACAACCTCACGATCGAATCGGTTAAACGTTCATCATTCAAAATTCAACCTGTAACAGCAGGCTGCTCATCAGACATGGCGGCTATTATTTACACCAGCGGCAGCACAGGCTTGCCCAAAGGCGCAGTTTATACACAAGCCAACTTCGCCGCTCAATTGGAAATGCTAGCAAATGCATTTAATATCTCGCCAGACGAGATCGACCTGCCCGCTTTTCCACTCTATGCGCTGATAGACGTGCTACTGGGTGTCACATCAGTTATTCCTGATATTTCCTTTCCTGTTCCTGCAAAAACGGATCCTGAAAAAGTATTGAACGCGATCCGGAAATTCCATGTCAGCCATATGTTTGCTTCACCTGTGCTGCTAAATATCCTGGCAAATTCCCAACAGAAAACAGGTACGCTCCAGAGTTTGAAGCGAGTCGTCACAGCGGGTGCGCCTGCGACAATTCTATTGCAGATAAAATTTAGAAAACTACTGGATGAGAAGACAGACCTCTTCGGCATCTACGGCGCGACTGAGACTCTTCCCATTGCGAAGGTCGAAAGCCGCGAGATATTTACAATGAAGGAAAAGACAGAGCAAGGCGCAGGCGTTTGTTTGGGAATGCCTGTTGAACATGTAAATGTGCGGATCATAAAAATCACAGATGATCCGATCGCGGAATGGCAGGATTCGCTCACGGTGGAATCCAATGTCGTTGGTGAGATCACGGTTCAAAGTCCAGCCACGACGCGGAGTTACATCCACAGGGAGGAGGCGAATCGCTTATCCAAAATCAAATGTGGAGAAGATGTGATTCATCGCA
>CAIWRB010000069.1 GCA_903914955.1 uncultured Chloroflexota bacterium
GTTCAATGGCTTTCAAAACATTATCCGTGATATCTTCCTGCTTGATAAGTTTTAATCCCATCGCTTTTAATTGCGCGTGCCAGATCTCAACTTTTTCTTCATAGCGCAGATCGGTATAGAGGAAGTAGCCTTTCGGTCTCAACACGCGCGTGACGTGCTCAAGAAATTTAGTGATATTTGGATAGTAAAGAGACGCCTCCACATTCATAACTACATCAAAGGAATTATCAGGAAAATTCAGCGCTTCTGCATTTCCGTGATGGAATTTGAGTCCATCGTGTTTGTATTGACTGCGGCAGAAGTCAATGGCGCGCGATGAGAAATCCACGCCAGTGTAGGACTTGGGTTTGAAGTGACGCATGACAAAATTCGCTCCGCCGCCGCGTCCCGAACTGACTTCTAGCGCATCGCGACCAGTCCACTCAATAGATTCGGCTACATGGTGATAGAGCTGGAGGGGATAACGATGTTTTTCATCCTCAACTTCAAGAGGTAAAGATTCGTTTCCCGTTTGGTGGGATGAGTAGCCAAAGTTCATAAAGATGGCATTCCTATCCTTGTCCAACATGGATATTAATTCGTATTGCAGGCGCGTGAGCCAGCTTTTGATATGTGGAAAATTGTGAAATAAAAGCTTGTTAAGCATCTCTCTCCTTTGGATTAGTTTGTAAAGTGTAAAGAACACCCAATTAATAGGATGTTCTTGAAGAAGGGTTGAGTGTTATAACCCTGCGATTACAGCGAAGTTATCATGAAACGATTAAACAGAAACAGGCCACAGGTATATTTCCTGTGACCTGTTTTCTTGAAAATTATAGTTTTTACTTCATTGTCTCGTAATTCTCGGGCAGCCAACAGCACAGAACCAACTCGCGCGCGGCTTTGACCTCATCCATTCTGCCAAATGGAGTAATATGCGGAGCGTTGTGCAGTAACTCAGGCTGGGACTTGGCTTCCTCTGCGATCTTGATCAGCGCATCGGCAAAACGATCCAAGGTATCTTTGTTTTCGGTCTCGGTCGGCTCGATCATCAAGGCTTCGTGCACGATGAGCGGGAAGTAGTTTGTGGGTGGGTGGAAGTTGTAGTCCATCAGGCGTTTGGCAATATCCAAAGCGCGCACATCGCTGCCTTCAAAACTTCCTTCTGCTACGAATTCATGCATACAGATGCGATCATAAGGAATTTTGTAGGTGCTTCGTAAACGGGCTTGCAGATAGTTCGCGTTGAGCACTGCGAACTGCGAAATGGCTTTGAGACCATCAGGCCCGTGCATGGAAATGTAAGTATACGCGCGGACAAGTCCGCCGCCAAAATGACCGTGGAAGGCTTTCATGCGTCCGATAGATTGTTTGGGAGTGACGAAGCCATACAACGGAGGAATATCGTCATCACCGCCTTCTACGATGCCTACCAATGGGGATGGCAGGAAATCCAACAAGCGGTCACTTACGCCGACGGGACCAGAGCCAGGCCCGCCGCCGCCGTGTGGGACGGCAAAGGTCTTATGCAGATTGAAGTGCATCACATCAAAGCCGAGATCTCCGGGGCGGACGATGCCGAGTAGCGCGTTCAAGTTTGCGCCATCGCCATACATCAAGCCGCCGCAATCTTTGACCATC
This sequence comes from uncultured Chloroflexota bacterium, assembly GCA_903914955.1. Classification (GTDB taxonomy): domain Bacteria; phylum Chloroflexota; class Anaerolineae; order Anaerolineales; family Villigracilaceae; genus Villigracilis. The sequence goes on from CAIWRB010000069.1 coordinate 1,621, forward strand.
TTGATGACTTCTTCAATGTTCTCGTCAAACATGCCGAGTGTGTTGGGGTTGGTGAGCATCATGCCGACGACGGTATCGTCACAGGCGGCGGCGAGCGCTTTCAGGTCAACATTGCCACGCGCATCTGATGGGATGGTGACGACGCTCATGCCCAACATGCCGGCCGAGGCGGGGTTGGTCCCATGTGCTGCATCGGGGATGAGCATTTTGGTGCGTTTGCTGTCTCCACGTGATTTGTGATAGGCAGCCATCATCAGCACGCCGGTAAATTCTCCGTGTGCGCCAGCGGCGGGTTGAAGAGTCACGCCAGTAAATCCGCTGATCTCTTTCAGCCATTCCTGTAAATCAAACATCAAGACTAAATTGCCTTGCACGGTTTCAATCGGCTGTAATGGATGTGTGTATAAGAAGCCCGGCAAGCGGCAGGTATCTTCGTTGATCTTTGGATTATATTTCATGGTGCATGAACCCAAAGGATAAAAGCCATCATCCACGCTGTAGTTGAATTTGCTGAGGCGCATGTAGTGACGCACAACGTCCACTTCGGCGAGCTCGGGCAGGGGCAGTTCAGAGCGTAATAAATTCCTGGGAGGCAGAGCAGTTTCGGGTACGTCTGATGCGGGCATGGTCACGCCGAGTCGACCGGGTGAGGAAAGTTCAAAGATGGTAGGTTCAACAATGGTAGCCATTATTCCATCTCCTTTAAGACTTCGATGAGCGTATCAATTTCCTGCTTGCTGTTCATTTCAGTGAATGCCATCAGGATGTGATTTTTTAGCGCAGGATAATCGTTGCCGAGATCGTATCCGCCGAGGATGCCGTGGTCGAGTAAATAATCATTGACCTCGCTGGCAGGTTTCGGACAGCACAACACAAACTCGTGGAAGAAAGGCTCAGTGAAACATAAACCGAAGCCGTCAATTTTGCTGAGTTCGCTGGCTGCATAATGCGCTTTTTGATAACAAAGATTCGCAACTTGTTGAAGACCAGTCTTGCCAAGCGTAGACATATATACGGCAGAGGCGAGCGCGAGCAAACCTTGATTGCTGCAAATGTTGGATGTGGCGCGTTCACGTTTGATATGTTGTTCTCGCGAAGTGAGGGTTAAAACATACGCACGTTGTCCGCGGTTATCAACGGTTTCACCGATGAGACGCCCGGCCATTTTGTGAACGTAAGATTTTTTCGTGGTAAAGAAACCGAGATATGGTCCGCCGTACCATAATGGAATTCCAAAAGGCTGAGCTTCGCCGACAACAATATCCGCGCCCATGTCGGCGGGAGTCTTGAGCATGAGCAGCGCGGTTGGATTCGCAACGACGCAAACTAGCGCACCTTTTGTATGAGCATCTTCGATGAGTTTTGTGTAATCGTGGATACGTCCAAAGAAATCGGGATATTGCACGACAACCAACATGGTGCTTTCATCGACGAGCGACATCAACGCTTCGGGGCCGACTTCGAGATCTGCTGTTGCGTCATCCCCGGCTTCTTCCAATCCCATGCCTTGCGAGTATGTGCGAACGACTTCGCGATACTGCGGGTGGACAGTGGGTGACATGACGATCTTTTTCCGCTTGCCACGGAATTGCGCAAAGGCAAGATTCACCGCTTCGGCTGTGGCTGTCGCGCCGTCATAGTGCGAGGCGTTGGAAACATCCATGCCGGTCAGGTTGGTCATTAGCGATTGATATTCAAAGATGGCCTGCAATGTGCCTTGAGAAATTTCCGGCTGATAAGGTGTGTAGGCTGAATAAAATTCGCCGCGCCGCAGCATGTGATCTACTACCGCTGGGATATAGTGGTTGTACGCGCCAGCACCGAGAAATGAGATCAAATGCTCGCGCACATTTTCATTTGTGGTCGCCATATCATTTAACAATGCGGCGGCTTCCATTTCAGTTAACGCTGGAGGCAGATCTAATTCGGGGAAACGATGTTTTTGCGGAATGGCATCGAAAAGATCATCGAGTGATTTGACGCCGACCGTGTTGAGCATCGCATCCCGTTCATTGGGGGAAATTGGTATATAAGTCATTGTTTCTCCATTTCATTGCGAGGGGCTCTTCCCAAAGCAATCTCTTCGTAAATTGGGGATTGTTTCATCGGGACGCTCACGCACCTTCTTTGCAATGATGTATTAATGTGCTCTTCCTTCGCAATCTTTTTCGTACGTGGAGGAGTCCATCATGTCGCCAGTAGAGCCGCCTTCGATCTTGATCATCCAGCCTTCACCGAATGGGTCAGAGTTTAGGGTTTCAGGTTTGTCGGAAAGTCCTTTGTTAACAGCGCTGACTTTGCCTGCAACAGGTGAGTAAATTTCTGCGGAAGCCTTAACTGATTCAACAGAGGCGATGGCTTTGCCTGCTGAAACTTCTTCGCCTTCCTCGACGAGAAGCTCAACGAAGACGATATCCGAAAGCTGGCTCTGTGCAAAATCACTGATGCCAACTGCGCCAGTGGAAGGATCGAACCATTCATCAGATTTTGTATACTTAAGGTTGGACGGAATGTTCATTTTTTATTTCTCCTATTGTGAGTTTTGACGAATCAAAAGAGGACGTGCAATTATAGAATCGCGCGTCCTCTGTAATGGAACCTGAGAGATTATCCCTTGTGGGGATTTACACCGTCGGTGTCTCGTTATCAATAGAGACTTTCCAGAGTCTTCTGCGGATGCAGGGTCCTTTTGCCTGAGAGATTCGTCTGGTTTCGCCTGTATCCAGATTTGCACCTTCGGCGCTCGTGTTTGAACTACGAGTCTCTTCCCTGTAACCCGTTCAATTGTTTTTTATTCTACGGTTGAGCGGTGAGAGAGTCAAGGGACAAACATCCTGATTTTTAAAACTAAGTTACCTAATGTGCGACTCTGTTTTTTTCTACTTGCCTGCGATCTTGCGAACACGTTTTGGCTTGGCTGGTTCTTCCACAGGCTCAGATGTTGCTGGTTCTACGGGCGCAGTCAATGCCTCGGGGTCTGATTCTACTGGAACTGGGCTGATCGTGACGTTTCCATTAATTTGCGCGAAATATTCCTTTACACTTATATCGTTATAAAAAATAAGCGTGAGAATGCCAACAACCATCGAGAAAATATTGCCCATTAAAAATGTGAGGATTTGAAACACCGCCAGGGATTGGGATGGTTTAACAGGTTCGGGTTGCGCGCTTAAAAGTTTTGCGGCATAGATGATCTCAAAGATACCGAGAATGGTCGGCAGGATTGTGATCGGCAGACAAATGATGCCGATGAACGTGCCAAGCGCTGTGGCCGAGGCGATAAATCCCCAAAAAAGATTAATGGCGCCACTGGTGAGAGTCATCACGGCGATGGCTGTAAATAAGCCGGGTTTTTGATTTGGATAAGTTGTATTCATTCGTTGCTCCTTGTTTTGTATGCCAGATATAACGAATGAAAAAGGGATTGGTTGCAGGTTTACGGTTGTTGAAAAGTAAGCAGCCAGCCGCCGATATAGCTGACTCCCTTCGGGTCTTTGCAGGTTGGAGCAGAAATATTTGAAATCGACGTACCGCCTTCAACAACGCGTACACTGTAAATGGTATCTGCCTGCATGACGAAGTCTGCGTATCCATTTCCAAGCTCGGGTTTGAATCCGCTAAAGGAGTAATCCTCTCCCAGATTCGAAGTGACGATTATCTCGATTCCCGCAATTTGCTTGCTTCGCTTATCCATAAGGATGAATTGCATTAAGCCGTTTTGCATGCCCGGCTCGCAGACCGCATCCTGGCTGACGAGTGCAAACGGTGCACCAGGCGCAGGGATCGCTGTAAATGTTGGGCGCGGAGCAAAAGTGGAAGAAGCCACTGGCGCAAGAGCGGTTTGTGCAAATGATGTGGTCGGAGTAATTGCGTCACTTGTGGATTGTGTTTCGGTTGAAATAGACTCTTCAGTTGGAGTAACCGTGGCGGGAGTATTGATCACTTTTGAAGTTGGTATGCTCACAAATGGTGTGCTCAAGAAGGGGAGGCTCGTAGATTGAATACTTGCAACCCCTTGTTGCAGATCAGTAGCGAGGAGCGTGAGCGGCTGTACATGTTCAAAGGATTCGCTAGCGCCAACCATGCGTTGAGCCTGCGCGTTGAGTTCAACAATGGGATCTGAATTGCCGAGTAATTCAAGCCGCGCACGGGCCCGCGCCAGATCATGCGTGGAGGCATAAGACACAGCAATCACGAGCCGATATTGATCTTTGAAATCGGAGCGCAGTATGGCGGGATTCGCATCCACATAGGTTACAGGGGCGAGTCCCCATGAGTATGCCAGACCAAGCCCAAGGCCGACCAGAAGCGCAAGCAAGATGTGGATTATTTTCATGGAGCGGCCACTGCCTGCGGTTGATAAGTCTGCATGGCGGTCAGTAATCTTTGCAGAAGGATGATCTCGTTTTGGCTGAATCCGTTTTTGTTTGCGTACTCTAAAGTGGATGCAACGATCTGCGCAGGGGAGTCGCTCCCGAAGATTGCCAGGCGGCGCGCGGCGCTTTCAGCATCCTGTTCGTTTTGATCCGCCTCTGCAACCATCAACACATAATCGGCGCGGTAATCTTCTCTTAGAATATTCGGCGTGATGTCGGTGTATTCAATTGGGTCTATCACCCAGCCATACAGCAGGCCGAGTGAGACGCCAATCATCACGACGATTATGATCTTGATCCAGTTTGATGAGGTCATGTGGAGATTATAAACACAAAAGGTGGAAATATCCGGACAGGCGACCGGCGGCACCCGGAGACACTTCCTTACCGTTGCTATCTTTCGATCCTGGCGGGATTCGAAAGGCTACGCCGCGCCGGGCCTGCCCGGACGATTGCAAGGATACCCGATGTGAGAGGGAGTGTCAACTTTGGCTTTTGAATTGTTGAAATTTTCAAGATGGCACAGGTTGAGGATTTTTTAATGTGGTAACTGCGTAACATTGCCTTTGAAGTCTATCAAAAAAATAAAAAACCACCTGAGAGACGTGATATAATTTCGCAATTCAGGACCAAAAATTTATCTAGTTGATGGAGGAGTACCATGGAAATTACGACTCAAGAATTCAAGCACTGTGATTTGATCAAAGTAAAAGGTCGCGTAGATAGCGCGACTGCCCCCGATTTCTCCAAGGCGCTTGAGAAAGCCAACAACGACGGACATTTTAATATCGCAGTAGAAATGAGTGAACTGGAATATATGTCCAGCGCTGGTTTTCGCGCCTTGCTCGCCACCCAGAGAAATTGCAAAAAATTTAATCGTGGCGAACTGGTGCTGGTGAGTGTCTCTGATCGAATTCGGGAAGCTCTTGAACTTGCGGGGTTTACTGAATTATTCAAGACTTTCGATAATACAGTTGACGCAGTTGGCAGTTTCTAACAAGAGTTAACCTTCCTGAACAGTTCAAACATGAAATGTCGCCTCCAATAAGCAGAGGCGGCATTTATTATTTATGTCTAAAATTACTTTTCCAGCCAGGTTTGAGTTCTTGGATGATATCCGTGATCTTGTGGCGCACACAGCGCGCGAGGGCGGTTTTACCGAGAAAGATATCTATTCCCTTCAACTTGCCGCGGACGAAGCCGCCTCAAATATTATTGAGCACGCCTACCTGGGCGTTTCTGACGCATCCATAGACATTGGCTGCGATATGCAGAGCGATCTAATTGTGATCACGATGCATGATACGGGTCAATCGTTCGATCCAGCTAAAGTCAAAAAACCAAATTTAGAGGCAGATCTATCAGATCGTCAGATTGGGGGCCTTGGTATTTACCTCATGCGAAAACTGATGGATGAGGTTTCCTACGAATCCAATTTAACAGGAAATCTACTCACCATGACCAAGCGCAGGCGATAAACCGCATGACTGTTATAACACGCACGGAGCACCCAGAATCATGGGACTGGAATCAACTCGCCAGCCTTGGAGAACAACTTCGCAACGAAGATTCTCTCAGCGCGCAGCGTGATCGCATTGTGGCGATGACCAGCCGTCTTATCCATGGCACGGTGGATGTCTGGTTGAACGAGAATTTTTTCCGTCTGCCAGATTGGGAGGAAGGAAAAGTCTTTCCTGTTCAACCAACATTCGATGGAATGAAACGCGCCATCAAAGCGGGCAAACTCTACACTCAAAAATCCACCCTTCGAAAAGGCCAGAACAGCGCTTTGGCAGGGATCCCGCTCGAAGATCATGGGATTACGCTGGGGGCGCTCCAGATCACACGTCCCAACGGACCTGCTTTTTCCACCGAGGAGTTGAACCTGCTTCAAGGCATTGAGCAGATCGTGGCGATGAGTCTATTTGCATCGCACCGCGCCGAAGTGGAGCAGTTTCGTTTGCGGCAGCTAAACCTTGTGCGCGAGGTCAGCACACAGATCGCGAATGTTCTGGATGTGGATGAACTCTCTGCGCGTGTGACAGAGTTGATTCAAAAGACATTTAATTATTATTATGTCGCCATCTTTACCTTGGAGCAAAATACCAACGCGTTGCGTTTTCGTTCGAGCGCAGTCGCGTCGCGCAAAGGGAAGAAGAAATCCTCCATCGCGCTGGAAGTGGAAACAGGTCAGGGCTTGATCGGCGGAGCGGCTCTGCATGGACAGCAGATCATCTGCGACGATGTCCGCGCCGACTCGCGTTACCGTTTCATTGACAGCTTGCCCGAAACAAAATCCGAAGTTGTCATCCCCCTAAAAATTGAAGACCGCGTACTCGGCATTTTGGACGTGCAAAGCAATCATCTAAAGGCTTTTCACCCAAACGATATTTTGGTACTCCACGCGCTGGCGGATAATATTGCGCGTGCGGTGGATGGCGCGCGATTATACAGCCGCCTGCGCCGCCGCGCTGACCAACTCACATTGGTATCTGAGATCAGCAAGAGCGTTACATCCACGCTTGATCTTTCCACGATCATGCGCGAAGCGGCGAATCTCATTCACGACAAATTCGGGTATCCGCATGTTTCGTTGTTCACAGTTCACCCAAATAGAAGGATCATCGTTTATGAAGCGGGCAGCGGCAAGCGCAGCAAAAAACTCGAAGGATTCACCATTTCATTGGATGACCTTGAAGGCATTATGCCGTGGGTTGCGCGTAATGGAAAAACTGTGTTGGCCAACGATGTTTCAAAAAATGATCGTTATTTGCATTCACCTTTGCCTCCAAAGAATACACAATCTGAACTTTGTGTTCCCCTGACCTTCAACGACAATGTAACGGGCTTGTTGGATATTCAATCTGACAAAATAAACGCGTTCACTCAAGATGACCAGATGATGTTTGAAGCGGTGGCGGATACGATGGCCGCCGCCATCCGTAACGCGGATTTGTTTCGCTCAGAGCAGTGGCGGCGGCAAGTGTCGGATAGTTTGCACGAAGTGGCAGGATTGGTCTCTGACAATGTCGGCGTGGATGAAGTGCTTGAGACAATTCTCTCTGAATTGGATCGCAATCTGCCGATTGATATTTCCGCTGTCTGGCTTTTGCAGGATGGCGATCTTTGCCTTTCTGCTGTGCATGGCGCAGATGCGAGTCAGCTTGAAAATATTTGTGTTTCGAATCCAGATTCGATCTATGCCATGGCTGACGCACTGATGTCTGATGCCCCTGTAATTCGCCGCGCCGACGAACCACTTTGGCCTTCGGGTTTGAGCGCTGGTTATGACAACAATTATTCATCAATTGCCGCGCCGTTGCGCGTGGGTGATCGCCCGCTGGGTGTGTTGACTCTTGCGCATCACACCTCTGGCCGCTATGGGCACGAAGCGCAAGCCATCACCACCACGTTTGCCAGTTATGCAGCAGTCGCAATTGAGAACGCGCGCTTGTATGATTCCGCGCAGGAGCAGGCGTATGCATCTGCGGCATTGTTGCAGGTGGCGCAGGCGGTTGTCAGTTTGAATGATGTCGATGAAATCCTTGGCTCGATCACACGTATCATGCCTATCCTCGTAGGTGTGCATCGTGTTGCGTTGTATCGCTGGGACGTGGAACGCAATGTCTTTACCGCATCGCAGCGCTTCGCGTATGGATTTTCTGAAGATGAAGAATCACAGTTGACCGAAAAGGAATTCAAGTTGGGAGAGTTCACACTGCTTGATGTTGCTTATGATCAAAACCGAATGCTGATCTATCCGCTCAAACTAAAAGCCACACCAAAATCATGGCTGAAGATTCAGCCCGAGGCGCAGGAGGAAGCGGATGCTATCAATGCTGATCGCCTGCTGATGGCTGTCCCACTTTCCATCAAGAATGATTTTTTTGGCGTCATGTTGATCGAAGAAGCGGAGAACGGGCGCCGCTTCCGCTCGCGCCGCATTGAAATCATCACTGGAATTGCGCAGCAAGCCGCGCTCGCAATTCAGAATGATTTGTTACAACAGGAGATGGTAGTGCGTGAACGCCTTCAGACCGAGGTTCAGTTGGCTCGCCAAATTCAGCAGACGTTCATCCCGCAATTTTTGCCGACTCATCCCGCGTGGCAGTTTGCCGCGCGCTGGCGGACTGCGCGTCAGGTGGGCGGTGACTTTTATGATGTGATCGAATTGCCGAACGGGAATTTCGGCCTCTTCATCGCGGATGTGGCTGATAAGGGAATGCCTGCCGCGTTATTTATGGCGCTCACTCGCACTCTGGTGCGGGCGGCGGTCAACGAGATGAATTCTCCCGCTGATGTAGTGCGGCGCGTCAACGATCAGCTTCTGCCTGATACACAGCAGGGCATGTTTGTGACCGCGGTTTATGGCGTGTTGGATACTACGCTTGGGACTTTTACTTATGTCAATGCGGGACATAACCCGCCATTCTGGGTGAAGGGAAATGGGACTATCGAAAAACTAACTCGCACCGCCGTCGCGTTGGGAGTGATCGAACAACCGTCCATGCAGGAACGCACGATCTCACTCGCTGTAGGTGACAACTTATTGCTTTACACCGACGGCCTAACCGAAGCCTTCTCGCCCGATGGAAAGCTATTCGGCGACTCGCGTTTGATGGATGCGCTGATCTCCATCCAAGAGCATACCGCTGATGAAGTTCTCATCGTGGTCGAAGAACGCTTAAATGAATTTATTGAGAGCATTCCTCTTGGCGATGATCTGACCATGCTTTTGGTGAAGAGGATGTGATTCATGATTTACAACTATTTTACATCTCCGCCATACCCCAATAACCTTACGCATCTAAAATCACATCGTAACCTAAACCTAAAAAGGAGACTTACGATGAAAAATAATTTCAAGAAAATGATTTTTGTAGTTTTGACCGCCGCTATGGTCTTTGCGGCATTTCCTGTAACCAGTGTATTTGCCCAGGGTGAAAATCCGCCTGCAAAAAGTGAGCGGACCAATGAAAAACTGGAGAAGGTCTGGGCGCGTCAGTTGAATTTCTATAATCGCATTGGCAAGGGCTTTGGCGATATTGACGTGCAGACTGCAAAATTCCAGGAAAAAATTGACAAAGCCTCATCCAATGGCAGGGATGTCACTGCCGCACAAGCCGCGTTGGATGCTTTCGAATCCGCGTTAAAAAGCACCAAGCCGATCTATGACGGCATGGAAAATATTGTCAACGTGCATGCCGGGTTTGATGCGGACGGCAAAGTAACCGATGCAGTGCAAGCCAAATCCACGGTGCGGGAAGTGGGCGGGAAGTTGAAGGAAGTCAAATCTTCAATGAACGGAACTGGCAAGGCCTTGCTTGAAGCGTTGAAAGCTTTCCGCGTAGCAAACAAGTAGGGATCAAACATTTGAAATTCAGCGCGGGTCAAGAGACCCGCGCTGTTAATTTTTAAAACAAGCGGTAAAATGAATAAATTTCATCGCGGAATCAATTGGATCGATTCTGCGAAATAATTCATCAGAAGAGGTAATCATGAAAAAGAATGTTGTTCACACAGATAAAGCTCCAAAAGCCATCGGCCCGTACTCGCAAGCTATCCGCACCGACTCCCTGATCTATACTGCTGGGCAGATTGGCCTTGTTCCCGCTACAGGTGAATTGGCGGCAGGCGGAGTTGAAGAGCAGACACATCAAGCGCTCTCGAATTTGCAGAATGTGCTCGAAGCGGCCGGCTCCACTCTTGGACATGTGGTCAAGACAACGGTTTTCCTCAAAGATATGAATGACTTCTCCAAGATGAACGCCATTTATGCCGAATTCTTTGGCGATAATCCCCCCGCGCGCAGTACGATCGCAGTGGCCGGGTTGCCCAAAGGCGGATTGGTCGAGATTGAAGCGGTTGCGTTGATTGCGTAATGTTATTAATTGCTCTCGGAGGCGAAACGCCCCCGAGAACGGCGTCTGAAAATTATGACCTCCGAGTTGATCCTGCTTGTTGACGATGAATCATCCATCCTTCAACTCGCGCGTATGTATTTTGAGCGTGATGGTTTTCGCGTTCAAGAAGCCATGGATGGTGAAGCCGCCTTGGAAGCAATTGCGAAACATCACCCCGCCTTGATCGTATTGGATGTGATGCTTCCCAAACTCGCTGGGTTCGATGTTTGCCGAAAACTCCGCGCCAGTGGGGACCAAACGCCGATCATTATGCTCACCGCCCGCGATGAAGATATCGACAAGATACTCGGCCTCGAACTCGGCGCGGATGATTACCTGACGAAGCCATTCAATCCGCGTGAATTGATCGCGCGCACAAAAGCCATTCTTAGAAGAAGCGATAATAAAAAACAAGCGGATACGAATCCAATTCATCGCGGCGACTTGACGATCATTCCCTTCTCCCGAGAAGTTCGCCTCGCTTCGCAGACCCTTGAGCTTCGTGCCCAGGAGTTTGATCTGTTACTTACTTTGGCAGAGCAGCCTGGCCGAGTCTTTTCCCGCGAGCAATTGCTTCAGCTCGCCTGGGGCTTTGACTTCTATGGCCAAACCCGCACCGTGGATGTTCATATTGCGCATCTCCGAAAAAAATTGGAAGGTTCCACTGTAAAGATAGAAACTGTCACAGGAGTTGGGTATAAATTGGTAGCCTAATGTCATTGCATTGACATAATCATTTCCTATGTTCTCCTCCCTTCGTTCCCGTCTTTGGTTAAGTTATGCCCTGCTGGTAGCCACAGCTTTAAGCGTTGTGGCAATGATTCTATTTATATATTTAATTCGCAATCCATTTTTATATCGTCAAACTTTGGAACGCTTGCAGGCGGTTCAAACCGTTGTCATGGAGCGTGATGGGCAGACCCTTTCTTTTGTTGCGGAACGGGTTTCAAAAAACTTTAACGTCCGCATTCTTTTGTTCTCGGCAGATCAACAGGTTCTTTTGGATACGTATGCCAAAAAGATGCCGCCGCTTAAATTCCCCCAACAAAAAATATTGCCGCGCAGTATGCCGATTGTCCGTGATGAGAAAAAAATTGCATGGTTGTATTCCATTGAAAAACTTCCTGATAATTCCTATATCATGGTTGCCGCGCCGCGTCCACGCGTTTCGTTGACGAATGTGTTCGCCGATGATTTCCTGCCACTCATCATGCAAAGCGGAGTTTTCGCATTACTGCTTTCACTCGTGGTCGCTTTCTTTTTTGCTCGCTGGATCGCAGACCCTTTGCAGAAAGTTGTTGCCGCTGCTCGCCAAATGCCATCAGCGGAGATAAAACCAGTAGAACCGCAAGGCCCGCACGAAGTTCAAGAGTTGACGCGCGCCTTTAACTCCATGATCTCGCGCACGCAGGCGAGTCAAAAATCACAACGTGAATTCGTTGCCAACGTCTCGCATGAATTGAAAACGCCATTGACATCTGTTCAAGGATTTGCGCAAGCGCTGCTCGATGGTACTGCGGATTCATCTGAATCCCGTCAACAAGCGGCGCAAGTGATCTACGATGAGTCCGCACGCATGCATCGCATGGTTTTGGATTTGCTCGATCTTGCGCGGTTGGATGCTGGCACGGCGGATATTACAATGGCGCCAGTTAACATGTCGACTTTGTTGAATGCCATTGCTGAAAAATTCACGCCGCAATTACAGCAGGCAGGTGTGACTGTCAAAGTGGATGTTCCAGCGACTCTGTCCACCGTCACCGCAGATGGAGACCGACTCGCGCAAGTCTTTACAAATCTTATGGATAATGCACTTAAGTTTACGCCGCGAGACGGTTTGATCTCTTTAAGAGCTTCGGTTGCAAATAAAGAAATGTTGATCTCTGTTTCTGATACAGGCACAGGAATTCCCGCTGAGGCATTGGCTCATATATTTGACCGTTTCTATCAAGCCGACCCTGCGCGAAGAGGCGGCGAGAGGCATGGCGTGGGGCTGGGATTGGCGATCGCACATGAGATCGTGCAGGCGCATGGTGGTAGAATAGGCGTCCGCAGTCGGTTGGGAGAGGGGACGACCTTTGATGTTTATTTGCCGCTGAATATTTAACAGGCACATAAGTAGAAAGCCAATTACACAATACTTGTCGACATCTCATGAATACTTTTGTTTCCATCATCGTCCCATGCTATAACGAAGAGACCACCATTCGTCACTTGCTTGATTCTATTCTCGCGCAAACTTACCCGCGCGGGAAAATGGAGTTGATCGTTTCCGATGGTATGTCTGCAGATCGCACACGCGCGGTCATCGCTGAGTTTCAAGTGGAGCATGCAGATATGGCAGTGCGTGTGGTGCAAAATTCAGTGCGGACAATTCCTTCGGGACTGAATCAGGCTATTCGTGAGTCGCGAGGAGAGATCATTATCCGCCTGGATGCGCACTCGATGCCCATTCCAGAATATGTAGAGCGCTGTGTTGCCGCGCATGAATCTGGTAAAGGCGATAACGTGGGTGGTGTGTGGGAGATCCGCCCGGGCGCAGAAACCTGGATCGCGGAATCAATTTCTTATGCGGCGGCGCATCCGTTGGGTGTGGGCGATGCAATGTATCGTCTCAATGCGAAAGCGGGCGCTGTGGATACAGTGCCGTTTGGTTCGTTCCGACGGACTTTGATCGACAGGATCGGTGCGTTTGATGAAACGCTTTTGGCAAATGAAGATTATGAATTCAATACACGGGTGCGCGAATCAGGCGGGACGGTTTGGCTTGATCCTGCCATTCGTTCGGTTTATTTTTCACGAAGCACATTAAAGAAACTTGCCAGTCAATACTGGCGTTATGGGTTTTGGAAATTGAAAATGCTCAAACGCTATCCGTATACTTTGCGCTGGCGTCAGGGGTTGCCGCCGTTGTTTGTATCAAGCCTGATTTTTTTTCTTGTGTTATCCTTGTTCGTTGGGATTGCGCGCGTCCTACTTGCCGCGCAGTTATTGATCTACTTTTTTGCGCTTGGACTGGTTGGTTTAAAGATGGCAATTGAAAAAAGAAAAGGATTTCTTTTTATCGGATTGCCGCTTGCGATCCTGACTATGCATATTTCCTGGGGCGCAGGTTTTTTGTGGAGTTTCATTACAAGTCCGTTCACAGATCGTAAACATGGCTGATATCACAAGACCTTCACTACGATTAAGACCCAGCGAGCAGCGCGCAATTCTGTTAATAGGCGATTTGATCGCTTCGGCAGGCGCGATGTTTTTGGCGTTGTACTTCTGGTATGAATATTCTTTATATATAATGGTCAAGAGTGGGCTGTCCGCTGCCAGGGCGGAACGCTTGATCGATGTAAAAGTTCCTTATTGGTTTTATTTGCTTCCCCTGATTTGGCTTTTGTTAATGGTGGATTCGTATGAGACGCATATCGCCTCGAACTGGAAAAAAACTTTGCGGGGAATTGCTGTGGCACCGATCGCAGGATTATTCGGATATTCCCTGCTCTTCACGTTCAATCAGGATCCGAACTCATTACCGCGCATTGGAATAGGCGCATTTCTTGTTTTCGCATACATCTTAACTTTGGTCTGGCGCGGCATCTATATTCGACTCTACACTTCATCAGGACTTATGCGCCGTGTGTTGATCGTCGGTGCAGGCAAGGCAGGTCATTCACTCGCGAATATTTATTCGAAAATTAGCCCGCCGCCATTTCTCCTGGTTGGATTTGTTGACGATGATGTTAAGAAACAACGCAAGGCTTATCATGGGTTTGCGGTGATGGGAACAAGTGAACATCTGCTTGAGATCGTTGAAAGTTATCGTGTCTCAGATATTGTTATTGCAATCAATGGTGTAATCAAAGGCGGGACCTTTCAAACGATCTTAGATGCGCAAGAGAAGGGTGTTGAAGTGATCCGTATGCCGATTATGTATGAGGAATTGACCCAGCGGGTACCTGTCGAACACTTGGAATCAGACTGGGTCATTCGTTCATTCGTTGATCAAGTACGCGTGAGCGGTGTTTATGAGCTGTTCAAACGTTTGATGGATATTGCAGGCGGCATGCTTGGCGTATTGTTCTTCGTTCTATCTTTTCCATTGGTTGCGATTTCTATCATTCTGGAAAGTGGCTTCCCAATTTTTTATAGACAGGAAAGATTAGGGAAAGGTGGACGAATCTTCAGAATTTTAAAATATCGTTCCATGTTTCAAGACGCCGAATCAGACGGCGAAGCTAAAATGACGGCGGAAAATGATCCGCGTGTGACGCGTGTGGGAAATTTCCTAAGAAGTACGCGCGTTGACGAAATGCCGCAATTTTTGAGCGTGCTTACCGGCGAGATAAGCCTCGTCGGTCCGCGTGCTGAGCGTCCTCTACTTGTAGCTGAATTCCAAAAACAGATCCCCTTTTACCGGGCGCGTTTGTTGGTGAAACCTGGCCTTACGGGTTGGGCACAAATTAACTATGGTTATGTTTCCAGTGTCAGAGAAACAGTTGTCAAGTTGGAATACGATCTTTATTACATTAAACATCGCACTCTTAGCATGGACATTAATATTATTCTGCGAACCATTGGCACAGTATTACGAAGGACGGGTAGATAAATGAAATATTTAATTACAGGCGGCGCAGGGTTTATCGGCTCACATATTGCGCGCGCATTGTTGGAGCTCGGCTCGGACGTACGTGTACTGGATAATTTCTCCTCGGGTAAACGTGAAAACCTGCAGGGTCTCGATGTTGATGTGATCGATGGGGATTTGCGCGATGCTGCCAGCGTTTCCGAATCTGTGCGCGGCGTAAATGTCATTTTCCACGAAGCAGCTTTTGTCTCCGTTCCTGAATCAATGGAAAAGCCGCAGGAATGTTTTGATGTGAATATCACCGGCACATCCATGTTATTTGAGGCGGCATGCAAAGCGGGTGTGCAGCGTGTCGTGATTGCCTCCAGCGCGGCGGTGTATGGTGACTCGACTGCCATGCCTTTAGTGGAAGATACTCCACTTAGGCAGTTGTCTCCGTATGCCGTTTCCAAACGTGTAGATGAAATGTATGCCGAATTATTCACCTCCCAGTTCGGTTTGGAAGTTGCCGCCCTGCGTTATTTCAACGTATACGGTCCTCGTCAGAGGCCTGACTCAATGTACGCCGCGGCTGTACCGATCTTTATCCGCCGGATGTTGGATAATAAACCGATTACTGTATACGGTGATGGAGGCCAGAGCCGTGACCTGATCAACGTACACGATGTGGTCCAGGCCAATTTGCTTGCATCTCAGCATCCCGCCGCACCTGGGCAGATATTCAACGTCTGCACAGGCATCGAAACACGCCTGCTTGACCTGCTCGATATTCTTTACGAGATATTCCCAAACGCCCCCAAACATTTCCATGCCGAACCGCGCGCAGGCGACATCTACCGCTCCATTGGAACACCCTGGAAAGCCATAAGTACTCTTGGCTTCAACCCACAAGTCACTCTTTCTGAAGGTGTAAAAGAAGCTGTTGAAGAAATGCGTGGAGCATAGAAAAGCCAAAAGGTAAATAATACTTCCGACTTCCTTTCCTCTCTTCATTAGCGATAATTTTTTCATCCATCCTCCTGGTAAGATAATGTCCTCCTCCCGCCCTACCGTCCGCAATCGTTTCGTCTTAATTGGCGATATGGCCCTCATCATCATCTCGGTACTGGGCAGTTTTGCGTTGCGTCTCGATGTGAGTGAGCTTTCATTTTATTTTCCTGCTGCTCTGGTCATGTGTGTCTTGGCTTTGATTATCAAGATCCCCGTTTATTTTTATTTCGGTTTATATCGCCGTTTGTGGATCTATGCCAGCACAAGTGAATTGCGACTCATCACGGTGGCAGTAACGACTGCGTCTGTATTGACTTCAGGTGTCATGGTTTTGTTCAATTTTATTGGTTGGATTCAGGCCATGCCGCGTTCTGCGCTTGGGATTGACTGGCTCTTCTCGCTAGTCCTGATCGGTGGTTCGCGCTTTGCATTGCGGATTCTTTTAGAGCAATCTGGCTCGCCGCGTGAGGGAAAGGCTAGACGCGTGATCGTCATCGGTGCAGGGGACGCAGGCGCGCTGGTTGTGCGCGAACTGCAAAAATCATCGCAACTAAATCTCATCCCGATCGGATTTCTTGATGATGATCCTGAAAAACAAAAACATCAAATTTACGGCATCTCAGTCATCGGCAAAGTAAATACACTTGCTGATGTTTTAGACAATCACCGTGTGGATGAAGTTATCCTTGCCATTCCCTCGGCACCTGGGCGAATTGTCCGCATGGTTAATGATATTTGCAGGCTGAAAGGAATTTCTTCGCGTACCATGCCTGGACTGTACGAGCTAATTGGCGGCACGGTTAACGTCAATCGGCTGCGTGAAGTGGATATCACAGATCTTCTGCGACGCGAACCCGTAGTAATAGATGATCGTTTGATCGGCACCAGTTTTAGCGGGAAACGCGTATTGGTAACTGGGGCGGGCGGTTCCATCGGGCGTGAGATCTGCCGTCAGGTTGCGCGTTGGAGTCCGAGTGAACTTGTTTTATTGGGTCATGGCGAGAACAGCATTTTTGAGTCGTTGCTTGAACTGGGTGGAAACTTTCCTTCGTTATCCATTCATCCCGTCATCGCTGATGTGCGTGATGCGGAGCGTATCCAGGAAATGTTCAGAGTGCATCGGCCGCAAGTGGTCTTTCATGCTGCGGCGCATAAACATGTCCCGTTGATGGAGGCGAATGTCGAAGACGCGGTCACGAATAATATCCTCGGCACGCGCAATGTCGTCGACGCGGCGAACAGGCACGGGGTCGAAAGACTCGTTCTTATTTCCACAGATAAAGCCGTTCGCCCGGTCAGCATCATGGGTGCAACAAAGCGTTTGGCTGAGATGATCGTTCTTGATGCTGCGCATCGCAGTAGAAGAATTTATTCTGTTGTACGGTTTGGTAATGTGTTGGGCAGCCGTGGAAGTGTTGTGCCGCTTTTCAAAAATCAAATTGCGCGTGGCGGACCCGTTACCGTGACTCATCCTGAAATGCATCGCTATTTTATGACCATCCCTGAGGCTGTCCATCTTGTTTTGCAGGCTGCCGCGATGGGCGCGGGTGGTGAAGTCTTTATGCTAAATATGGGACAGCAGGTGCGCATCCTTGATCTCGCGGAAGACCTGATTCGACTTTCGGGTTTGGAACCATATCGTGATATCGAAATTACATTTACTGGAATTCGTCCTGGCGAAAAATTGCGTGAAGATCTTTGGGAGGATGGAGTGCAATTCGAGCCAACGCCGCATTCTGAAATTTACCGCGCCGCGGATGAAGAAAAAGTGGACGGTGCACATCTTGCAAGCGTGATCGAAAATCTCGCACATCTCGCGCATCAATCTGAGACCGAGAGCTTGATTCGCCTGCTTGACGAATCTATCCCGTCTGCATCGGTCCGCTCGACACCGCCGCCAGATATGACCTCGTTGGTTTAGCTTGTTAAGCAGCGGATCGTAACGATATCATGCCCATCGTACCCCTTTCTGATTGGAATATTTTTTTAAAGAATTATCCGAGCGCTCATTTACTTCAAATGGGTGAGTGGGGAGAGCTTAAAAAAGATTTTGGATGGAAACCAATCCGCATCATTCTTAACAATGAAGTTGGCTGCCAAATCCTCTTGCGCCGTCTGCCTTTGGGTTTGACTCTCGGCTACATGCCGAAACCCGTGACCAGTAATCAGTTATCAGGGATTAGTGGTCAGTTTTGGCAGGAAGTTGATTCCATTTGCAAAAACAATCACGCTATCTTTCTAAAAATTGAGCCTGATGAATGGAGCGATCATCCTGTTTTTTATCCTTCATCTTTTATCCTTTCCCCTCATAACATCCAACCACCCCGCACCATCGTAATCTCCATCAAAGAAGATGAAGATAAAATCCTGGAGCGCATGAAACCAAAATGCCGCTACAACATTCGACTTGCCGAAAAAAAAGGCGTGACCATCCGCGCATGGGATGACATCTCTGCCTTTCATGAAATGATGACTGTCACAGGCGGTCGCGATAATTTTGGGGTGCATTCAAAGGAATATTATCAACGCGCTTATGAATTGTTTCATTCAAGTGGAACTTGCGAATTATTGGTCGCTGAATACGAAGGCAAACCACTTGCTTCATTAATGGTCTTTGCCAACGCAACACGCGCCTGGTATGTATACGGCGCGTCCAACGATCAGGAACGCAATCGCATGCCAACTTATCTTCTGCAATGGGAAGCCATCCGCTGGGCAAAAGCGCGCGGCTGTGATGAGTATGATCTGTGGGGTGTGCCTGATGAAAATGAAGAAACACTCGAATCTAATTTCGAATCCCGCCAGGCTGGACTCTGGGGTGTGTATCGCTTCAAGCGCGGATTTGGCGGTGAGGTGAAACGCGCCGCGCAGGCATTGGATAAAATATACAATCCGTTATTGTATTGGGCGTACTTGAAATTTATTGGGAATAGATAATAGTGGCTATCAACATTTGGAATCAAATCATCTTAAAATTCCCAGCCCCGCATTTCCTTCAATGCTATGAATGGGGACAGGTGAAGGCGCAATATGGCTGGATTCCATATTACGCCGTCTGGACGGATGACGGGAAATTTCAAGTTTTCCAAACCATGGATAAGTGCTCACTGACCACTGACCACTATGTCGCCGCGGCCATGATATTAAAGAAGCAAATCCTCGGTAGTGGATTTGCCGCGCGTTTATCCATTCTCTATGCACCGAAAGGTCCGCTATTAGATTGGAGCAACTCAGCCCTGCGGACTCGTGTACTGACTGATTTACAATCTTACGCGCGAAAACAAGGCGCGGTCTTTTTGAAAATTGATCCGGATGTTGTCCTCGGCCGCGGAGTGCCTAACAGCGAGGGCGATGTCATAGAAAACAGCGGTCAAATCATCCTGTCAGATTTGACGCGCAGAGAATGGACCTATTCGTCGGACCAGATCCAATTCCAAAATACAGTCCTCGTTGATCTATCTGTAAATGAAGAAGAAATGCTCGCGGGTATGAAACCAAAGACGCGTTACAACATCCGCCTCGCTGAGAAAAAAGGTGTCACTGTCCGCGTTGGAACTTTATCTGATCTCACCATGCTTTATAAAATGTATGCCGAGACAAGCATCCGCGATGGTTTTGTGATTCGCGATGAAAACTACTATAAGAATGTTTGGAAAACTTTCATGCAGAATATTTCATCTTTCATCGATCCTTTATGCTTTCCTTTAATCGCTGAAGTGGATGGTCAACCTGTTGCTGCGATTATCCTGTTCATGTTCGCGGGGCGCGCATATTATGTCTATGGCATGTCGCGCAACCTTCATCGTGAAAAAATGCCAACTTATCTTTTGCAATGGGAAGCCATGAAGCGCGCAAAAATAAATGGATGTGCTGAGTACGATCTATGGGGCGCACCTGATATTTTTGACGAAAGTGATTCGATGTGGGGTGTGTTCCGCTTCAAGGAAGGCTTGGGCGGAGAAGTGACCCGTACGCTGGGTGCGTATGATTTTGCGCCAAGTAAATTTTGGTATAAGCTATATGCCGAGGTCATGCCGCGCGTGTTAGGTGTGATGCGGTCGAGGGGAAAAGAGAAGACGCAGCAGGCTCTGGAATAGAATCCACTTGAATGGAAACGCTTTATCAATTAATCTTTGTGCTTTTTGCGACCCTCGCAGATAACTAAAGGAGTCAAATGAAAACCATCCCTCGCCTCAACTTCGCCCACCTCCCAACTTTAATCGAAGAACTCCCGCGCCTGACCGAAGTCCTCGGTGGTCCCCGTATTCTCATCAAACGTGATGATCAAACGGGGCTTGCATTTGGTGGGAACAAGACTCGCAAGTTGGAATTTCTCGTTGCGGAAGCACGTGAGCAAGGCGCGAAAATGCTGATCTCTGCGGGGGCGATCCAATCGAATCATTGCCGTCAGACCGTTGCAGCAGCTGCGCGTTTTGGTTTTGACTGTACGCTCGTGTTGACAGGTGAGAGACCAAAACAGCCAACCGCTAATTTTCTCCTTGACCAACTTTTCGGCGCGGAAATTATCATTGTCTCGGATCGTAACGACCGTGACCGTATTTTGCAGGAAACTTTTGACAATGCCGTTGCTGCAGGGAAGAAACCCTATCTCGTACCGTACGGCGGATCAAGCCCGACGGGTGCAATGGGCTACACATTCGCGATGGAAGAATTTATAAATCAAAAAATGAACGTGGATTGGATCGTCTTCGGTACATCATCAGGCGGTACACACGCGGGACTTGTCCTCGGTCAACGGTTATTTAATTTCAGGGGCAAAATATTGGGCATCAGCATTGACGAGCCAGAGATGGAACTTAAGGCGCACGTCTCGAAGCTTGCTTCACAAGCCAGTGAGAAATTTGGAGAGCGGATTATTTTTTCTCCTGATGATGTGCTTGCAAATGATGAGTATTGTCAGGCAGGCTACGGAGTATTTGGAGCAGGGGAGCGCGAAGCGATCAAATTATTTGCCAGCAATGAAGGCTTGTTACTTGACCCTGTCTACACTGGCCGCGCCGCCGCTGGAATGATCGATCTCGTCCGCAAGGGATTTTTCAAGAAGGATGAAACTGTTTTATTCTGGCACACAGGCGGTCAGCCCGCGCTGTTTGCGGATAAGTATTCAATGGATATTGTTTAACCTCGAAAAAAAATCCAATAATTTGAACGCTGATGAACGTAGAAAAAGCAAAATCAGCGTTTTCCACGTTTATCTGCGTCTCGCTTGTTTTTACTTTTTCCAAACTTTACGGCCTAAGGTGAGAAACGCAATTCCAACCCAGGCGATGTTTAATCCTGCGGATGGGTAGGCGCGCAGATAAATTGTGTTGATGATCAAAAATATACCCGCTATGAAGTTCATGCCTTGATACAGCCATGAATCGCTCTCCACTTTTTTTGAGGATACCAATCCATATGCGATCAGAAAAAGTATTGCGCCGCTCCAGCCAAGAATGTCAATAATGATTTGTTCCATGTCTACTCCAAAATTTCCACATGCATACCAGTTTTGATTTCGCCTTCATTCAATGGAATGATGTGCATTCCAAACATCACGCCGCCTTTTTGTTTGCGGTAGGTGCTCAAGGTCTTAAGCGGTTCCTTGCTTTTCTCAAGCGTTTCCTTGTCGATCGTTGTCACCACGCAGCGCGGAGCTGGATTGATGAGCGCCATTTCCACATCCCCGATCTTGATTCGCTTCCATGTGTCTTCTGCAAACGGCTCACAATTTTGCACAACAATGTTCGGGCGAAACCGATTCATCGGGAGCGCGGGCACAGCCCCCTGTGGGGAATTCAACTTCGAGTTTAAGTCCCGAAGTGATGCTTCAGAGATGAGCAGGATCGGGTAGTCGTCTGCAAATCCGATGTGGTCTTCTGCGCTGACAGCGAAATCTGAATTCACCTTGCGCTTAAATCCATTTGCAATACGCACGAGTCGCACAGAAGCACCAATCCAATCGGAAAGCCATTGCGCGGTTTCGTCGCCCTGATCAATGGCTTGTACATTTTTGCTTTCCCAAATACTTACATGAGAAATCGCGCCCATTTTTTGAATCGTAAAACGGAGTGGATCAAAATTTGGCGCTGATAGGGTGACCGTATCATTTATCATTGCAGGTGTGACGAGCGCGAGTTTCGGATATTCAGCCTGTGTGAGAAACTTACCTTCGGGCGTGACCAACATCATGCGGCGGTCGTTGGCCAGCCCCATGCGTTCAATGTGCGCTTCAGCAAGATCAAATCCGCGGCAGGATTTGATGGGATAGTAAGTGAGATTGGATAACTTGATCATGTAATCTCATCGTAAATGATTTTTGAGATTTGCGCCATACATGTGTGCGCTTCATTTTCAGCCTCTTCGGGAAACCCATGTGTGAAAATGGAAATGGCATATGGTTTGCGGTTGGGTGGAAAGACAATGCCCGTATCGTGAAAGAAAGAACCCGACCAGCCGGTTTTGTGTGCCACCTTAGCCGATCCTGGTAGGAAAGCGGGAATACTTTCGTTGAATTCCTGCCCCAGCATGATCTGGATCATTTCATGGCAAATATCATTCGAAATTATTTTTTCCTCTGCGATCAAACTCATCATGCTCGTTGAACTGCGTGCGCTGGCTGAATTGTTAATGTTCAAGCGATAGGCTTTCTTATCTTCCAACCCGCGGATGACCTCCATATTCAAAATTCCCAATTCTTTGATAAACGCATTCACATGTGCCGTTCCAACTTTTTCCATCAACAGGTTGGATGCGAGATTACTGCTGAGTACGATCATCAACCGGGTTAACTCACGAACGCTCTCTGTCTCTCCAATGCGTTGATAAAGTGTGTATTCAGAATCATCATCATTGTCAAGAGAGAATTCACTTTCATCCACGATGCTTTTGAATGAATTGTGGATTGTCAAACGTTCATCCATAGAAAGCAGATTTTCGTGAACCTGATGGAAAACTTCCATCATTACGGGTACTTTCATTGTGCTGGCGGGATGCATGATTTCATCGGCGTTTATGAGAATTTCTTTTTGCGTTTGCAGATCATGGACCGCAACCCCAATGGATTTATCGATAAATTGCGAGATGAAAGTTTCAAGTTCGGTCATGGCGCGATTGAATCGTTTATATTCCTTCGATTACGATCATGTTGGACTTCGCTGTTGTATGGCGCATTTTTCGGGCTTGACTGTACTCGTCAGAATTAAGCCATTCTTTTGCCTGTTCAACACTCTCAAATTGCAGGATCACCAATCGGCTCGGTGACCAATCACCTTCGAGCGTTTCGGTTTGCCCACCGCGCGCGATATATTTGCCGCCGAATAAAGCCACTGTGGCAGGCGCAAGTTTTTTATATTCATCATAACCAACAGGGTCGTGCACATCAATATCAACGATCACATAAGCGGTCATGTTATTCTCCTATGATTTTCATTCTCACATCCACAGCCACCGCGCCTTTTTGTAAAACGCGCAATGGATTGATCTCGATCTCTGCCACTTCAGGATGTTCGTAAGCGAGAAAAGATAATTTGATCAAAGCATCGATGACAGCTTCTTCATCCACGGGATTGATACTGCGGAAGCCTTTGAGTTTTCTCCCTGCCCACGTTTTACGGATCATTTCCTGCGCCTCCGCCTGATTCAGTGGCGCGAGGGCAAATGCTACATCCTTGAGACCCTCCACCTCAATGCCGCCTGAGCCAAACATAATAAGCGGACCAAACGACGGATCCCGTACCGCACCGATGATGACTTCCTGCCCTTCAGGAATTTGACACTGCACATGCACACCCTCGATCTTCGCGTTCGGCATAGACTTGTTTGCACGTTCCATCAGCAGGGCGTAACCGTTCTGAACTTCTTCCTCGGTCTTGATGTTCAGCAACACGCCGCCAATATCTGACTTATGAAAAATATCGGGTGACGCGATCTTCATCACAACAGGGAAACCGAGTTCAATTGCAATTGCGACTGCTTCGTTTTCATTTCGCGTGAGTTTGATGGAAGTCGTTTGAATTCCATACGTAGCGACTAATTCTTCAGGTAAAAGATCAACCGCCGAGTTACCGTGACTCGGATTTTTTAATTCCCCGGTACTTCGTGCCTCAGTGGCTAAAAATTCTGCTCGTTTGGCAAGTGCCCCCAGAGCAGATGCCGCTCTTTCAGGAAATGGATACGTGGGAATTTGTGAACGTTGAAATGTTTTTCTGGCTTCTTCAACTAACGTGGAACCCATCAACGCGATGACAACAGGTTTATCAGAATTACTAGATACCTCAATTATTTTTTCCGCCACATCTTCTGTTTTGAACATCGGCGGCGGCGGGAGAATCACCAGCACGCCATTCACATGTTCATCCTGCAATAAAAATTTCAAGCAGGTTGCGTAAGCTTCGGGTGATGCTGAGGCAAGCATATCTACTGGGTTGTGGACACTGGCCGAGGAGGGGAGGTAGGTCGTCAATTCTCTCAGAGTAGATTCTGTCAATTGAGACAGGAACAGGCCATTCATTTCGAGTGAGTCGGCGGCGATGACGCCAGGTCCGCCAGCGTTGGTTAATATCGCTATGCCGCGCCCACGCGGTAGCGGACAATCTTCCAATGCCCGCGCCCAATCAAACAACTGCTCGGCGGTATCGGCGCGTAAAACGCCTGCTTTCGAAAAAGCCGCGTCGAATGCTGCTTCTGAGCCAGCCAACGCGCCAGTGTGAGATGCCGCGGCTTTTTGTCCAGATTCAAAACGACCTACCTTTAACGCTATGACAGGTTTATGTTTTGTGACTTCGCTTGCTGCTTGTACAAATTTTTTTCCATTCGAAACACTTTCCAAGTAAAGCACAATGACACGCGTATGCTCATCCTTTGCAACTTCAGGAAGCACATCAGTCTCGTTGACATCGGCTTGATTGCCAAGGCTGACGATCTGCGAAAAACCGAATCCTTGCTCGCGTGCCCAATCAATGATGGCGGCGGCAAATGCGCCCGAATGTGAAATAAAACTGATTCCTCCCTGCGCGGGCATTGGCGGTTGTAGAAAAGTTGTATCAAGCGGGAGGTGTGTATCGAGTGTGCCGATGCAATTAGGGCCAAGCAAACGGATGCCGTATTTGCGCGCAGCTTCAATGCATCGCTGTTCGAGCGCCACGCCTTCTGCGCCTACTTCACGAAACCCGCCAGTCACGATGGTTGCGGCTCGGATCCCACACAGTCCGCAGGCTTCGATGGCTGAGGGTGTTGCATTTGGCGGGACGATCAGGATAGCCAAGTCAACAGGATCGGGTACGTCGCTCAAGGTTGTATATAATGGACGCTCAAACAACTCGCCGCTTTTTTGGCTGACAAAATGGATCGCGCCGCGATATCCGCTGGCGATAAGATTGCGAGCCACACCATATCCTAATTTTTCTGGCGATGAGGAAGCGCCGATCACAACGACGCCGAGCGGGCGGAAGAAGGGAGTGAGAGAAGAATCCATTTGGTGATTATAACCACACAAACACGTCTATCCCAAAGATTTTTGATGGACGCTTTTCAGGAAGACCCGCGAATTGATTCTACTGTATCGGGCAGAATCAGCGCCGGGTTAATAATTTGTGGATCGATGTGGATTCCGTCGAGACTGGTTGGCGGGTTTCTGTATATACTGAATCGTTGACGTACTTTCTATTTTGGATTTGGGAAGAGCGCCCAAATGGCGGGTGGGGCCGTGAATATTACGCCCGAGACCGTTTTTCATTTTGCAACATTACCGTCCCTCCCACCATCCTATCAACTCACTCAGCGCTAGACTCGGTGTCGCTTCTCCTTGCCTTCCTGAATTCCAGGTCACGATCAAATCTTTCTTCGCTCGTGTAATCCCCACGTACAACAAACGCAGACGTTCCTTCACATATCCGAGCCGCGACTGCATCGTTGCCACACCCTCCTCGTAGCCATCATATTCACTGTTTGACTCCAACGCGGTCAATTGCGCCAGCGCCTCCGCTTCGAGATTCAATCCACTCCGCACGAACCACTTCTCCGAAATGAATCTATCACTCGGCATGTTCGACGGAAAGTCATAACTATTGACCGACATTATATACACGAGATCCCACTCCATACCCTTCGCTTTGTGCATCGTCGTCACCACCACTTTGCCGCGGTGCCGTTCAGGATCAAAGCCCGAATCGTCGGATGAAAAGCCGATAAACTTCCGCTCATTCTTCGCGATCACCGCCAGTTCCGACGTCAACTCCGGCAGGCGCCAATCCGTGTGGTCGTTCGCGACCTGCCTGAGCACCAGCGCCAGTTTATGTGCCAGCGCCAGGTCTGCCGATTCGCTGAACACATCCTGCGCCAGTGTTAGCACCAATTGATCGATGGGGAGCGTCACTGCATTCAACCATCTCTGGACATTGACTCGAAATTCTTTTAATTCTTCGATGACACTCTCTGCTTCGCTCTCACCGATAGTTGACAGCCAGTCATCGGTTTGACTCGGCGCGATGAATTTTTCCACATGAACCAGTCGCTGCACAATATCTGTTACAGTTTTCATCAATTCGGGGTTGTTCTCTCCACTCTCTAATTCACCATTTCCTACTCCTCGATATCTCCAATCTCTTCTAAAAACTTCATACGCCTTTGACAACTTTCGCGTCGATTGTGGGTCTGCCAGATACGATAATAAATGATTCAACGATCCTGCCGCCGCGCGCGTGTTTGTTGTACTCTTGAGCATTTCGACAACTTCGATATTGTTTTTTCGTAGTTCTTCAACCACCCTTACCGCATGATCATTCCGATACGAAAGAACAGCTACAGTTGAATTAAGATTTTCGGGCAGCCAATTTTTCAAAGATTTAACAACGGCAATAATTTCTTCTTCGGGCGTGAACTTTTTGCTGACGAGTTTGATTCCATCAGGGTTATCAAGCGGGTTGAGAGGTTCATATCCCGTGGGCACAGGCTCAATGTGGGGGAGAGATAACGCCGTGCGCACGTTTGGGTCGGGGTGCGCGGTCATCACCCAATCAATCAAATGATTCGCGAGCGCAATTACCGCAGGCTGTGACCGCCCCGATTCAGGCATGTCAGCATTTGGATTTGTACGGATAAATTCACGCAACAAGTCAGGGTCCGCGGTTGTGAATGTTTCAAAGATGGCCTGGTTTGGGTCACCAACTCGCACCCAATTACCGCCCTCACCCTGCCCTCTCCCGACGGGAGAGGATGAAGAGCCACCGCTTAATAATCCCAAAATCTTCTGTTGTGTTGCGCTTGAATCCTGCGCTTCATCTTCTAAAATGAACGGATAGCGAAAACGTAATCGCTCCAGATATTCCTCGTCATTTTGAAGCAGTGTCAACGCCAAACGGATCAGATCGTCAAAGTCAACTGCGCCGCGATAGGCAAGTGCGCGCTGATAGTCTGCGTAAATGCTCCAGCCTAGTTCGGCGAGTGGCAGCGGGGCGAAAAAGGTATCCAGTTTGGCTCGCAGGCTATCGGGAGTCAGGAGGCGATCTTTCGATGAGCGGATAAATGCCGAAGCCAGCGCGTCCACTAAAATAGGCAACTGCTGACGTTTCACCCAATCTCGTTTGGAAGTATCCAACACGGGGTCGAGATAATCATCAAGCGAGTGGGAGGCCAGCCATGCAATAACAACTTCGTGGCGAATAGAGTCTGCTTCGCGCTCATCTATGATACCGAACTGATTTTCAAGCCCCACGCTCGCAGGCTTTTCGCGCACGATGTCATGAGCCAGCCCGTGCAATGTGCGCACGCGATATTTATAAAGCGCCTGAATTTTATTGTCAAAAAAACTTTTGATGCGGTTCTCGAAATTATCCACCGCAGAATTAACCAAAGTAACTATAAGC
This sequence comes from uncultured Chloroflexota bacterium, assembly GCA_903914955.1. Lineage (GTDB taxonomy): Bacteria > Chloroflexota > Anaerolineae > Anaerolineales > Villigracilaceae > Villigracilis. Next base: position 29,333 of record CAIWRB010000069.1, read on the forward strand.
ACTTCTTGATCATCTTGAAGCACGCCGCTGTGAATGATCTGCGCCGCGAGGGCTGAGAGAATGTGGGTCTTGCCCGCGCCAGGAACAGCGGCAATACCCAACCGCCCGCCTGTGTAGCGGAGGATGTTTTGTTGGGAGGGTCGCGGGGTAAAGGTAGGTGTCATTTGTTTTAGTGTCAGATTAGTTTTCGCGGAAAAGTTAATCGTACCATCCTATTACAAAATCCTTTGTGTCCATTGAGATAAAAACTAAATATGCAGAATTGCCCCAGTGAAAATAAAAACAGTTGCGAGAAAAAAGAAGAAGCTTTTTGAGCATATATCTATCCTCATGACTCTCTTTTCAAAAGTTTTCCGTATTGGCTGGCATGGCAAGCAGGACGAGTGTCATGGCTTTTTATTCGTCATTTGTCATTACCCATTGTTTCCATAAAAGAAAGAGCACAGTGATGGTATTGACTGCAATTGCAAAAGGAATGATGGTTTCGCCGCGAATATTGAACAAATAAGGCATATATGATATTAGAGAAATAAACTGATAAGCCATAGGGATAAACCAGAATTTAGGGAAGAAAAATGCCATGGCGATCGAAAATACATCAGCAGGATAAAAATAGCGATCGTGCATTTTAGGCAAAATAAAAGGGACAAGGGAAACTGAAACTAGCGCACTAAAGATCAGATTAGATTTGTTGATCTCGTATTTTTTTAATCCGTAAGTTAATACCCATGCGAGGAGAATGATGATGGCTAAGGGAATTCCCACATATAAAGCGGTCTCGTAGTTGCGTCGTCCAATAAGGAAATATAAGTTGGCGGCATTCATGGATGCTTTAGAAAATGTTTCACTCTGCGTTCCATAGGTCGTGAAAAGTGAGTAAATCGGCCTGCCTGCGAGAATGGTTGGAATGAATGCGGCGGTATATATAAAAGGTATGATAAAGAAGGAATAAAAGGGAATACGTTTCTTAAAGAAAAGTATTCCTAGCAGAGGGGTGATAAAAACGCCTTGCGCTTTTATCGCGATGGATAATGCAAACGCAATGAGCGCAAACGTTGGTTTTTCTTTGATAAGGAGAAAAACAGTAAACAATAGAAAACAGGTATAAAGCGAGTCTGTCTGCCCCCACAAGGAACTGTTTACTATAACAGTAGGCGCAGCCCAAAAGATGAGTGCGCCCAGTATGGGTTTCAACCCATACTGATATTGTGTCCTTACAATTTGATAAACAAGAATCGAGTTAATAATGTCAAAGATAATTGGTATGAGTTTGATGGCTATCACTGGTTGTAAAAACGAACGGGTAAGTGTCGAGACAGCAAGTAGGTATATAAACGGAGGGTTGTAGCCGAAGATTTGAGTTCCGAGAGATTGTGCGATCCCGTTGCGCGCGATGAAGGAATACCATTCAAGATATGCTCCCATATCCAGAGTTTTTGCGGAGATAAATAATAATCTCAGGAATAATCCGATGGCAAACAATAAAGCTAGGAAGATAAATTTTCTAGTTTTTACTGGTTTATGCATGGAAACCTTGAATGAAAGTGGCGGTTCGCTAGAATTGTAACGAGAAGTTGAAGACTAATGTTAGTTTAGCTTTCATGCTCTTGTATAACTTTTTGAAATGCCCGCAGTAATGTTCCACGCTGTTCAAAGCCTGTTTCGCCCAGATCTGCCAGCGCCAAAAATAATTTTTCGCGGCAGCGACTCAGCAATCCACTTGCCAGCCGCGCAAGTGATTCAGTCTCAGCTTCCACTTCATCCGTGTCCATCCACATGCGGCCTGATTCCCAGTGGCGGGATAATACATAAGGATGTGTCAGCGGCTGTGAGAGGCGTTGCACCCATCCGCTCGAACCTGGGTCAAGCCAGAATTGCACTGTAACGGGATGGTTCATCAACAGGAAGGTGTGCGCAGGCGCGACCAGAACCGTATCTTTATTTTCAGTGCGCCAAGATTCTAAATATTGCGCGGCGATCACGCCGTCTTCCAACATGGCAATGTATTCCTTGCCGAGATCGAAGGCTGGGTTGCTTATGAATGAAGACTCTGTCGAATAGCGAAATTTCTTGATCGATTCGATCAAGCTGGCTGCAACTCGGATCGCATCCGCATTCCGATGAAATCCATGATCGGGCTGCGAGAGTACTTCTCCAAATAATTTCCGCATAAAGAAATCCAGCGGCAGGGGAGTTTGTTCACGATAATCATTCAGCCAGTTGCGCAGGTTTGTATATTTTTGGCCGAGCAGGTATGTGATACGCTCCTGAATTTCGGGTTTGATTTCGTCGAAACTTGAAAGCCGCAGATCTTTTTGACGATAAACAATTTCTGTCAACAACTGTGCCCGGATCAGATCCGTGTTCAATGCAAACATGAAGGCATGGGTCACGTCAAATTTTGTGGGGTGAACCTTCCAGTGCGGATGTGCCAGCGCCGACAAAATTAGCAGGGACTGGCTGCCAGCCTCGTCGCGTAATGAGCGCGATGGGCGGTGCGTGCGTGATGGAATTCCAGCCTGATCCAGACGGTGTGTGATCGAGAATCGCAGTGCATCCGAAAGATATGGCGCAAGTATGACAATCTCGGCTGGAGGAACGCCCTCCTGCTCAATCAACAATTTTATTCTCGCAATAATTTTATCAAGCATTTCAGGATAATAATGCGCGAGGATAAATTCCAATGTGTTATTTGGGTTTCCGTTTTCAGATTCCTGATGTGTGATTGCAGAAACAAGTGTATCGGAAAGCTGGATGATATTTTCAGAGGAGACAAAACTTTCCGCGAATTCGATTTTTTTATCACAAGCCTCTCTCAGAGCGTGACCTGTAACTGCATCGCCTCCGAGGAAGTAGCGATACCCTGCATCATTGTCGTAGATCAACAACGCCGAGTCGAAATCTGCCAGCCACTCGCCAATGATGTCATGCGCGCGCGGCGCATCTTCTTCCACGTTATCGTAAATGAGGTGGCGATAGGTTTGTTTAAGGAAATTTTGGACTTGTTCCAGGGGCCAAAGGATGTTCGAAAAGATCTCAAGTTGCAGCGAAAAATCAAGCAGGTTATGGTCAAGACAAAATTCACGAAATAAAGTTGCACATTCCTGCGCATCTTGATAGATGCGGCGTTGACCAGGGTCGCCGAACCAGGCCGCATCCATGCGAGAACCGATCTCTGTATATGAAAAGCCGACGACTGCAGCTTTGTTCAAATTATCAAGGATCTGCGAATACAAACGATTGCGGTCAATGGTTAGTGATTGAAAATATCCCTGTTCCAATAATGGACGCACAAGATATGCCATGTAATATTGCGCGGTTTCGAGTGTTAGGAAAACTGGTGGCTGATCTCGATTCTTGAAACCCGCTGCTTCCACGGCCATTGGCCAAAACAGGTCAGACATGCGTTTGGCGAGGCCGCCAATGGTCGCGGAAGTGACTTCTCCACCCGCGTGCCGCTCTGGGCTGAATAACAGCTCAAGATATGGCTCCTGCATAGTCCGCTGTGGAGTGAGCATGAGGATCGAGTCGGCGGGGACGCCTTGTTCGAGCAAATAGCGCAGGCGCTCGATGCCCGTAGTCGTTTTCCCTGTCCCTGCGGAACCAGAGACGAAGAGTCTAGTGTTGAGGGGCGATTCAATTACTTGACGCTGAATCAGGCTGAGGTTTGTCATGAAGCGAGGGTAAAGGGCTTAATTCAAATGTTTTGCAAAGAACTTTTTCGTTCGCATCCAGGCATCTTCTGATGCTTCTGGAATATAAACATTTGGATCGCTGTCGCGGAAGAAAGCGTGGCCTGAATTTGGATACATAATGACTTCATGTTCAACGCCAATATCATTCAGCAGTTTTTCAAATTCTTCCACTGTGCCGGCGGGAATGGAAACATCCACATCACCGAAAAAACCGAGGATAGGTGCTTTGAGGTTTGCACGCAGTTGATCAAAGATGGTTTGCATTCCACCACCGTAAAATGTGCAGATGGCGTTTACGGGTCGGCTTGTGCCAAGAGCGAGTGACATGCGTCCACCGAAACAAAAACCAACACTTCCAATCTTGCCATTGCAATCGGGATGTGATTGAAGTGCATCAAAAAGAGATTGCAAGTCAAGATTTGCGTGAGGGCCGTATTTTTGCACAAGTTTCATCGCTGTATCGCCATCTCCAAGTTGCGCGAGTTCGCCGTGATATAGATCTGGCGCGAAAGCGAGATAGCCTTCCTGTGCAAAACGATCTGCGATGGATTTTGTTTGCGAGTCAAGTCCCCACCACTCCTGAATGACGATCATGGCGGGGAAAGGTCCATCGCCTGCGGGTTTGGCGAGATAGCCGGGCGTGGAACCGAGTTGAGTTAATTCGCTCATTTACTTATCCTCCGGGTGTGGGTGTGGCTTCGCTGTCTGGTTTCGGCGTGGCATCACCGTTGATGGGTTCTTGAGTTGCTGCCCCTGCGTCTTCTGAAAAACTTCCGCCAAAACCAACACTGCAAACTCCGATATCATTCTGCAATACACAGTTCGATAATGAGCCGCTTGTTATAGTATTGAGAAGAGAGAGAACGTCTTCAGGGTTGTTCGCGAGCAAGGTCAGTCTGTTGCCTTTTTTGCTTTTTTCAAACAACACCAATCCATTTCCGGCACGGCCGATCTTGCCAAAGTTTTTCACGGTGATGGTTTCGCTGGCCTCGTTCAACTCAATATGAAATGTATCTGTGAATTTCAATAGCTCATCGATGGTAGTGAATGTGCCGAGGATAAGAGTGTCGCCTTCGCGCGGAGCTTCGTCCACGATCTGGATGGCCATACCCACTTTGATCAGCGAGGATTGTAAATCGCTGATCGCGGCGATCGTCTCTGCGGTCAATTGTACTTCGGTTGATGGATAAATCTGTACGATCGATTGCGTGAAGATATATGGGAAATTTTCAAGAGAGATGGTTTGGTTTCCGCCCAGCGCAAAGTCTGCGATGTTGGCGATAAGTGTGGCGTTGTCGGCCACGTTGTGATAAGGGAATGTCAGGAATGTGAAATCGCCGAATGCGAGAACATTTCCATTCATACTGAGCACCGCGCCACCTTCGGCTGGATCATGCGCATCGTTGATCGACGAAAGGGTGGATTCTGTTCCTCGAAGCAGTGTCAACCCTGAGGGCGATTTGACCGAGTGTGTCCCGTAGAGGGCTACCTGTTTGAGTCCAAAAGTCAATTCGTTTTTGCCGAAATCCTCAAAGAATACATTGCGGAAGTTGCCTTCGTTCTTTTCCACGTTATAGAGATAATCGTTGTTGACGGTGATCCCAAACAGCGAGAGCAATGGGTTGACTGAGGATGCGTCAGAATAGTTGACAGCGGAACCGCTGAAGGAATCAAAATAAACCACACCGCGTGTGGCATCGGCGAATACGAGCAGTCTTCCGCCGCGATTCACGAAATCCTGCACAATTTTCGATTCTTCCCCGGAAAATGTATTTGCTGGCGAAATGACAACATACGTACTCGCGTATTTCAACTTGTACGATAATGATGGGATGTCTGTGATTGACTCCACCTTTCCGCCGCGTTTTTCAATTTCTTCTTTAAGGAATTGAATTTCAGAAGCTTGATACTGATTACTATGGGCCAAGTCAAATAATACAACTCCGCTGGTTTGTTTAATATTTTCATCCACTGATTGGGTTTCCAATGGTGGTTGTGATATGGTGAGCGATTGGTAATCTGGTGTGGATATCTTGGGCTGGTTGGGAATGCCGCGATAGAACCATAATCCGCGCGCAAATGCGGGGATTATCAAGGCGGCCAATGCGATCCAGAGCATATTCTTCTTCATGGCTGCCTCCTATTGTTTTATGGGTAATTGTGGGATGAAAAGCATATACATGCCAGACTCGGTTGGGTAAGGCAGGTTGACTCCATCCGGGCTTTGAAGGAAAAAGGGATAGGGCGAAATGCTGGTTTCTGCGAGATTTCGCAGGTCAATTGTTTTAAAGTGCGCGACCCGTGCCAACTCAGCGGCTTTGTTAAAGGCGTCAGTTTCAGTGCCGAGTTCATCTGCGATCCCGATGCGAACCGCTTCGGTTCCGATCCAAATTTGTCCGCTCAAGATTTCTTCAAGGCCGATTTTAATCCGGTCACCCCGGCCGAGTTTGACGGCCTGAAAGAATCCTTCCTTGATCATGTCGATCTGGCGCATATCTGAATCACGTGGTGCGCCAAAGAGTTTATAAGGCCCGGTGGAAATAATCTCTTCATAAATAAATGGAGTGGGAGGCAGGTAGCCGATTACACCGATATTGCCGACCAGGGATGTGGGTTTGGCGTAGATATAATCTGTGTTCGCTGAAAGATAATACGCGCCACTGGCGGCCATACCGTTTACTGCAGTGACAACCGGTTTCTTCGCGCGAAGCCGTGAGAGTTCCATGTACACGGCTTCGGTGTCGACCACGGTTCCGCCGGGGCTGTCAAATGCCAGAACCACTGCGCGAATTTCAGGATGGTCAATTGCATAATTGATCTGCGCGATCATACTTCGCGCTGTAGATGAGTAAATGGCGTCATCTAGGCGTATGATTCCTACCACAGGCTGCGGGATTACAGCTGCGGCCAATATTCCGATCACCAGCGGAAGCGTGAGCCATAATAACCAGGTACGAACATGTTCCCATTTCCAATAAGCTTGGTTCATTGCAACTCCTTTGTTTTTGGGGTCGATTCGTTCAGGATATACGAGATGGAGATGTTTGTCAATAAGGTTGAATTACAGATGGAAAGTATCATCTTTATCTGAAACCTGCGGAGCCATCTTTGACATTTTCAACCAGTTTCCCGTCCAATATAGGGCAGGTTGTGTTTAAATTTTGTACCAGAAAATCGTTGACAGGTGTACCAACCCGCATGTATAATACCGTCCGCTAATTAACCCAGCTTCCCCGTGACCAGGCGTAGAGTGTAAGTTCTCCGCAGGGTACGCGGCGAAGTGATGACTGGAGAAAATAATGAGAATTGCAATCGTTGAAAGCGGCGGCAAGCAATACCGCGTCGTCGAAGGGTCTACTATTGATGTGGACCGCCTCGCCTATGAAATAGGTAAAAAGTTTGACTTTGAACGCGTTCTGCTCATGGCAGACGGAGAAGTCATAATGGTCGGTACCCCCACAGTTGGTGAGATTATTGTTTCTGCCACAGTGGTTGACCATGTAAAAGGCCCCAAGGTTACCTCCTTCAAATATCGTCCCAAGAAGCGCATCCGTGTGAAGGGTGGCCATCGCCATTTCTACACTCGTTTGATGATCGATTTCATCGGCCAAACTGGTGAAGAGCGCAAGGTCGAATCTAAAGAAGAAATCGTTCTCGAGGTTTGACACGAATCGTTTCGAGGCGATGGAAGAGCCAAAGGTTTAGTACCAGGTAACGGTTTAGACAATGGAAGCGGGTAAGAAATCCGCTTCCAGGAAGATCGATGAAATATAGTGAGAGGTAGAAATGGCACATAAAACAGGTGGCGGATCAACCCGCAACGGTCGTGACAGCAACTCCCAGCGTTTGGGTGTAAAGCGTTACGCCGGTCAATTTGTCCTTTCTGGTAATATTCTTGTTCGCCAACGCGGCACCAAGATCAAACCAGGCATTAATGTATTGGTTGGTAAAGACGATACCTTGTTCGCGATCGCGGACGGGATCGTAATGTTCGACATAGTGCATGGACGTAAGCGCGTAAACATCGTCCCAGCTGAGGTAGTGTAACATGCAAGCAGAAATTCATCCTGTAGTTTACGACGCCAAGGTAACTTGCGCTTCCTGTGGAAAAACATGGGTAACCACATCCACCAAGAAAGAATTACGCATTGACGTATGCTCCAACTGTCATCCGTTCTTCACTGGTGAATCTGCCCGTATTATGGATATCGAAGGTCAAGTGGATCGCTTCTATAAGAAGCTTTCAGCGCGCCAGACTTATGTTGAACAGCAGAAAGCCAAGGAAGAGACTTTGAACTCACCTGATCGCTCAATTGACGATCTTGAGCTTTCTCCCCGCGCAACTGACGCTCTTAAGAAGGCCGGTATTTTGAGCATTGGTCAAATCCTCGCAAAACTTGGCGAAGGCAATGCCTCCATGTTGGAGATTGCTGGCTTCGGTCAATCTTCACTCACGGCTGTCAAGAAGAAGTTGCGTTCGTTGGACTTTGAAGTTCCTGAAGTTCCCGATCCTCCTAAAGCGGTTAAGGCTCCTAAAGTTGTAGCACCCGAAGTCACTACCGATGCTCCTGAAGCCGACGCTCCCGCAGCTGAAGCAAGCGAATAGGATTTGTTTTCCCAATACTTTGTCAGGCAGCGATTTCTCAGGTAAACTAGACAGGCAGATGCGTAAGCGTCTGCCTGTTTTCATAATCCCAATATAACCCTTTCCAATTTAGGGAGAGTTTGAATGAGACACACACACGGTTCCATTGAAGTTGTCTGCGGGTCCATGTTCAGCGGAAAGACCGATGAACTCATCCGCCGACTTGTACGCGCTACGATCGCAAAACAAAAAGTTCAAGTGTTCAAGCCCGCCATAGATATTCGTTACGCGGTCGAGAAAGTGGCTTCGCATACCGGCTCGACCTTTGATGCGACCCCGGTTGAGAAAGCTGCAGAGATCCGCGCGAAGTTGGATGCAGATACTACCGTCGTCGGCATTGACGAGGCTCAATTCTTCGACGCTGAAGTTGTATCTGTTGCGCAGGAATTGGCGTCACGCGGCGTGCGTGTACTCGTTGCCGGACTTGATACAGATTTTCGCGGCGAGCCTTTTGGCTCAATGCCCATCCTCATGGCAGAAGCGGAGAATGTTACAAAACTTCACGCGATCTGTATGGTCTGTGGCGACGATGCCTCGCGCACTCAAAGATTAGTCAATGGCAACCCCGCTCATTATGACGATCCAGTCGTCATCGTGGGCGCGTCAGAAATGTACGAAGCGCGCTGCAGACAACATCACGAAGTGCCGCGTTAAAACCCGCTGCGGATAAAAAACTCATTGGTGAATTATGCAAAACTATAAAGAGCTTCTCTCCGAAATATTGATCGACTCAGACTCCTTGCAGGCGCGTATAAAGGTACTTGGCGCGCAGATCAGCCTGGATTATCCCGATGGCGACCTTTTGCTGATCTGCATCTTACGCGGAGGCGTGCCTTTCATGGTCGATCTCAGCCGAAGCATCACTTCGCCGCATATGATGGATTTTATGGCTGTCTCTTCTTATGGTGTAGGCAAACGTGAATCGACTGGTTCTGCGCGTGTGACGCTTGATCTGCAAACCGATATTCGCGGCAAGCACGTTCTTCTTATCGAAGATATTGTGGATAGCGGCCACACGATTTCGTCTGTCCTTCAAATGCTAGAAACGCGCCAACCTAAAAGTCTAAAAGTCTGCGCGTTACTTGATAAACCCGAACGCCGCGAAGCGCAGGTACTCATTCATTATCTTGGTTTTACCATTCCCAATAAATTTGTGTTTGGCTACGGTCTTGACCTTGATGAATATTATCGCAACTTAACATTTGTAGGCGTTGTTGATCTGGATAAATATAAACCGTCCGCTTGATCTGTGATCGAAATGAATGACGAATTACCCCACCAGAATTCGCCTTACGCGGGTCGTTGGGTTGCCCTTGTTAATGGAAAAGTAGTCGCGCAGGATGGCACGCTCGATCAGGTTTTGCGCGCTTCACAGCATAGCCGTCATAAAGAAAAACCAGAGATCGTTTTCATGCCAGCTTCTTTTATGCTTCCCCCTTTAGTGGAAAAAATACTTGATGTTCTGCCTGCTGACCAGGAAATTTATCTGGTCGGTGGTGCGGTGCGTGATCTATTAATTTCCCGCATCTCACCCGACCTGGATTTTGCCGTGCCAGCGGCAGGCATTTCCCTCGCTCGAAAAGTTGCCAACGCCCTTAACGCTCACTTCGTCTTATTAGATGATGAACGGGATACGGGTCGAGTTGTTGCAACCAACGAAGATGGTTCACGCATCTTTCTAGATTTTGCAGTTTATCGCGGCACAAATCTGGAGGAAGATTTGCGCGCGCGTGATTTCACGATCAACGCGCTTGCATATAATATGCGTGATGGAACAATCTTTGATCCACTTGAAGGCGGTAATGATCTGCGCCAAAAAATAATCCGCGCATGTTCACCAACTTCGTTATCAGACGACCCCGTCCGCATTTTGCGAGCCATCCGTCAGGCTGCGGCATTTGGATTTCGAATTGAGAAAAATACTCGAGAATTGCTGAAGCAGGCCGCAGATCAGCTAGGGCGTATTTCTCCCGAACGTGTGCGTGATGAAATCTTCAAGATTCTCAGCGGTCCAAAACCTGATGCGTCCATGCGCGCGCTTGAAATGCTTGGCGTGTTGCCGCACATCCTGCCGGAACTGGTTGCCATGAAGGGTGTGGAGCAATCTGAGCCGCACATGTACGAAGTTTGGACGCACACCTTGGCTGTGCTCGATTATCTTAACCAGGTCATATCTGCTTTGCGTGTAGGATATGATGCCGAGAAAACAAATGACATGTTCACAGGTTTGCTAGGTTTACAACTCGGTCGTTATCGTGAACAAATTGCAAAACATTTTACTGAGTTACTCAATGTGGACCGCTCCTTGCGTTCCCTGCTTTTCTTCGCTGCGTTATATCACGATGTAAGCAAATCCGAAACAAAGACCGTGGAAGCATCAGGGCGCATTCGTTTTTTTGATCATGATATTAAAGGCGCAGAAGTTGCCATGGAGCGCGCGCATGGATTTAATTTAAGCAATAATGAAATTGAACGTTTGCAAACTATTATCAAGAATCACATGCGCATTCATTTCTTTGCAGATCGTGTGATAAAGGAAAAACAAGCGCCATCACGCAAAGCCATTTATCGTTTCTTCCGCGATAGTGGAGAAGCAGGCGTTGATCTTGTTCTTCTGGGGCTGGCTGATGTGCGCGCCACACGTGCTCATGCGTTGACAATTGAAACCTGGAATGGTTATCTCGAGGTTGCCCGTACCCTGCTTGAGAGTTATTGGGAACGGTCACGCGAGATCATTGCTCCGCCTCGTTTGCTAAACGGGGATGAGTTGATAAAAGAATTGGGCCTCAAGCCAGGCCCTGTTATTGGTCAACTTTTGGAATCTATCCGCGAGAATCAAGCCGCGGGAAAAATTGACGATCGAGAGCAAGCTTTAGCTTTTGCGCGTGATGAACTTATAAATGAAATGAATGGCGAATCATAAAATTTATTAAGCCTTTAGAAAAAGAAAAAAACCCGTCACCTTCGTGAAACGGGTTTTTTGTTAATTATACTGAAATGGATTTACGGTCGGAATGGAAGCGGTTGAGTATTACTTCTGAAAGGGACTATTTTTTTCTTCGGTTCATTTTCAAATACATCAGTTTGTCTGACCATCTTTCTGATATGCGCGACGAGCACACTGCTTGGTACTGGTTTGACGAGATAATCGTCTGCCCCGGCATCCAATATGCTGGCAATTATGGTCGGGTTGTTGATGGCTGAAAGGATCAGGATGGGAATATTACTGAACGTACGGATTGCTGAACAAACCTGCCATCCATCCATATCAGGCATCATAAGATCAAGCAGAACGACGTTGGGGTAGATTTTTTGCGCCAGTTCGACACCCTCTGTACTGACGTTTGAAGTGACCACATCAAAGCCGTGCGTTTTGAGCAACATGCTCATTAATTCTGTAATGGCAATATCATCATCTATAACAAGTATTTTTGTGGGCATATTTTTTCCTGTCCCTATTATCCTTGATTTAGGCTGCGTGCTACTTTGCAATAAGTTTACAGATTAGCCATTACATTCGTGATGTTTGTCAGTTGCCAATTTCGCCTTTTTTGGTAGAATATTTCAGCGTTATGCGTGAAAATCAATACATATAGGAGTTACTATGAATAAGTGGGTTTTTCTCTTTAATGAAGTTAAAGAAGTTGAGAAGGTTGCCGGTGGTTCGTGGGATAACGTAAAAGGTCTCGTAGGCGGCAAGGGTTCGGGTTTGTTGGATATGACGCGCGCTGGTGTGCCAGTTCCGCCGTTTTTTACGGTGACAACTGCCGCCTGTAACGCATATCAAAAGCTGGGAAAGTTCCCAGCCGGTTTGTGGGACCAGGAATTAAAAGCGTTGAAACAGGTGGAAAAGAAAGCGGGCAAGAAGTTTGGCGACCCAAAGAATCCATTGCTGGTTTCATGCCGTTCAGGCGCGAAGTTTTCGATGCCCGGAATGATGGACACTGTTTTGAACCTTGGTATGACAGATCAGACCGCTGCAGGCATGGTCGCATTGACAGGCAATGCGCGCTTTGTCTACGATTCATATCGCCGTCTTGTTGAAATGTTTGGCTCGGTCGTGTTGGGAATTCCTGACGAAGCCTTTGAACAACCTCTCGAAGAATACAAACATAAGAATGGCTATAAGCTTGATACCGAGATGACCGCCGACGACTGGAAGGAAATGGTCGAGATGTTCAAGGCAGTAGTTAGAAGAGAAAAGGGATTTGATTTTCCCCAGGATCCATACAAGCAGCTGGAGTTGGCCACAGAAGCAGTTTTCAAATCATGGAATGGAAAACGCGCGATCGACTATCGAAACGCGACTGGTATCTCCCACGATCTGGGAACTGCGGTCAATATTCAAACGATGGCTTTCGGCAACATGGGCGATGACTCAGCTACCGGCGTAGCATTCACCCGCAATCCATCCACTGGCGACAAAAAAATGATGGGCGATTTCCTGTTCAACGCGCAGGGCGAAGATGTAGTGGCAGGTATCCGCAATGCAAATCCGATTGAATCGATGAAAGAACGCATGCCCGCCGCCTATGACGAATTCATGAAGATCACTGCGCGCCTAGAAAAACATTACAAGGATATGCAGGATGTTGAGTTCACCATCGAGCGCGGAAAATTGTGGATGCTGCAAACTCGCAATGGCAAGCGCACCGCGCAATCTGCTGTGAAGCTTGCGGTGGATATGGCGAACGAAGGCTTGATCACAAAAGATGAAGCTGTGGAACGCATCACCCCAGAAAATGTGGATACGCTTTTGCACCCGCAGTTCAATAACGAAGCGAAGAAAGTAGCAGAGCAGGAAGGGAAGTTCATCGCAAAAGGCGTGAATGCTTCTCCAGGCGCGGCAGTTGGTCAAATTTATTTTGATGCGGACATGGCCGAGAAGATGGCGAAGGAAGGCAAGCAGGATACCATTATGGTGCGTCCGTTTACCAAGCCTGATGATGTGCACGGCATGATCGCCTCCAAAGGTGTGTTGACCAGCGAAGGCGGCGCTACGTCTCATGCAGCAGTCGTTGCCCGCCAGTTCGGTATTCCCTGCGTGGTAGGCGCGTCCATGATCAAGATCGATCTTGAGAGACGCGTCATGAATATCGGTGATCTGGTAGTAAAAGAAGGTGAGTGGATCTCTGTAGATGGCGCAACGGGACAGGTATTCCTGGGCAAGATCGCAATGACCACTCCTTCACTTGAAGAACAGACCGAGCTGTTGGTCCTGCTCAAATGGGCTGATGAAATTTGCGCCCGCAAAAATATGCGCGTTGCAGCGAAAGGCGCGCCGACACGCGGCCTGCAAGTGTGGGCCAATGCGGATTATCCGAAAGATGCGCAGCGCGCTCGCACATACGGCGCTGTGGGTATTGGACTTTGCCGCACCGAGCACATGTTCTTTGAACCCGAGCGTTTGCCCATCGTTCAAGATATGATCCTCTCTGGGACCAGCGACGGTCGCACTGCGGCCCTCAATAAATTACTGCCTTATCAGCGCAAGGATTTTGACGGTCTCTTTGAAGCAATGGACGGCTATCCAGTCATCATCCGCTTGATTGACCCGCCGTTGCATGAATTCATGCCAGACGAAGAAAAACTACTTGAAGAAGTCATCACCATGCGCGTCAAGGGTGAGACCGATGGTTTGCCAGCCAAGGAAAATTTGCTTGAGTCCATTAAGGGCATGCACGAATCAAATCCAATGATGGGTTTGCGCGGTGTGCGTTTGAGCATTGTCATGCCTGAGATCGTTGAGATGCAAGTCCGCGCCATCTTTGAAGCCGCTGCCGATTGCACAAAGCGCGGCATTGTCGTGAAGCCCGAAGTGATGATCCCGCTCACAGGCACAGTTAAGGAATTGGAATGGATCCAACCGCGCCTGTTACGCATCGCATCCGCCGTGATGGAAGAAAAAGGCATCAAGTTCGAATACAAGTTCGGCACGATGATCGAAATTCCACGCGCGGCAGTGACTGCCAAGGAAGTGGCGACGCATGCCGAGTTCTTCTCCTTCGGCACGAACGATCTCACGCAAATGACTTACGGATATTCACGAGATGATGCCGAACGCAATTTTCTCATAACGTATCAGGAGCAGGGCATCCTCGAGAAGAATCCGTTCCAGACCATTGACCGCGACGGCGTTGGCAAACTCATGCAATGGGCAATTGAAGAAGGCCGCAAGACCCGCCCGAATTTGGAAGTTGGCATTTGCGGCGAACACGGCGGCGACCCCGACTCGATCGAATGGTGTCACATGATCGGTAATAACTACGTTTCCTGCTCTCCCTTCCGCGTGCCGATCGCGCGTTTGGCGGCAGCTCATGCGGCTTTGAAATATTGCCCGAAAGCTGTCAAGAAAGTTGTTGTAAAAAAAGTTGTTGCTAAAAAAGCTGTTGCAAAGAAAGCAGTGAAGAAGAAATAAATTAAATAAAACGCATGAAGACTTGATTCCCCAATAGTCTTCCGCGTTTGGTAAGCCGCAAGCAGACCTCCGAGGTTTCGCCGGTTTTTGGCGCCTCGGAGGTCTTTGTAAATTCTAGCAGACCAATGTGGATTAATTCCTCGATCTCTTTTGGATAGATATCTAAAAGCCCGCTTCCGAATCTTAATTTGAAAGCTGATTCTATGACCCCGGCCTTCGTCAGCCTGAGATTGGTCATCATATATTCTGACAGTTCATCCTGCGGGATTTGCTTGTGCTGGTTGACAGTGGCGGAAGATAAAGGAAAAGGCAGAAAACGGGCGGCTGAAGGCAGAGAGAGCCGCTCGATGTAAGTTTTGATTCTTAATACATTTGAATAGCGATAGCCATTGGCGTATCCATGGGCGCCTGCGCCGAAAGCCAGGTAGGGAAGTCCGCGCCAATATTGCAGGTTGTGACGGCAAGCGAATAAAGGAGCCGCAGATTGAAGGTCAAAGGTCTGACCTGCGACTTTCGGCTTTCGGCTTTCGACATCTATCGCCCAATTTGATATTTCATAATTCACATAGCCATTCGCCGCTAAAAACTCTTCAGCATATTCGTACATTTCGGCGGCGAGGTCGGGGTCGGGGAGTGGTAGCAGTCCTTTCGATGACCAGCGCCCGAAGGGAGTGCCGTGTTCGAGAGTAAGTGCGTAGGCGGATATATGTTCAGGATGCAACTCAACGATGCGTTGAAGTGTGGTCTGCCATGTGGATAAAGTTTGCTGAGGCAAGCCATAAATAAGATCCAGATTTAAATTGTCGAAGCCCGCTTTTCTCGCAGTGGATACGGCTTCGATGACCGTGAAGAAATCGTGAATACGTTCAAGCATCCGCAATTCTTCAGTGTTCGCAGACTGCACGCCAAAGCTGATGCGATTAATGCCTGACTTGCGGATCGCGTTTAACTTTTCAGGTGAGATCGTGCCGGGGTTGGCTTCGATACTGATTTCGGCGTCAGCGCTGAATGTAAAGGCGGTGCGCAATGCTTTTAGTACAGAATCAAATTGAGGCGCGGAAAGAAGCGAGGGCGTCCCACCTCCAAAGAAAACCGTATGCACATTAATTGGATTCGGCTTAAGCGTGGCAACTGCTTCAATCTCATTAATTAAAGCACTAACATAAGCAGGGATCGAATCTTCCTGGCCTGCGTAGGTGTTGAAGTCGCAATAGGCGCAGCGATGTTTGCAAAATGGAATGTGGATGTAGATGGAGGTTTCAGGTTTCATGGGCAGTCGAAAAAAAAGAGTAAGGCATGGGAGGTATGGACTGGAAATGAGCGTATGGGAATATACGGCTGGCGTGGAGACTCAATTTGATTAATTATCCTTTCACTTGCTTGACGCATGTATATCACAGTGGTATCCTTGCGCGCAATGTTCAACCGAGTCATTGTTGATACCAATAATACCAATCGTACTACTCGCACTATTAACTTAGTGACGGGGCGTTGGTATTTATCAGGTGAGCACGCTCACACTGGATGAGGAAACCAAACGCCCCGAGGTTCGGGGCGTTTTTCTTAATACATTAAAGGAGAAACCATCATGTCTATTTCAAATACCACCCCCGTCTTTGCCGTTGACGAAAAAAATCTCGTCCCAGTCAGCGAGCACTTAAAGCAAATGGCGGATATTCCACCTTCACGCATGTTTCTCATCAATAAGTCTTTGAAGGTTTATGTGGAGAAGAACGCGGGCGCGAAAATATTTGATGCATCTCAGGGTGATGGCGGAGCATCATTGCCTGGCGTGCCAAAGGCGATTTTGGAACGCGCACTTCAACTTCAACTTGAGCATGGCACTGCCTACGATATGCCATTCGGCACTGATGCGTATCGCAAAGCGGTCATTGAGCAATATTGGAAATTGGATTCATCTTCCGGCTGGGGACCTGCAAATGTGCTCGGCACCGCGGGCGGGCGCGACGCGCTGATCAAAGTTTATCAAGCCATGTTGACTTTGGGGCATGGTCGCCAGGGTGATCTGATTATGGTTTCCCGCGTTCCGTGGATTTCATACAACTGGGGCCCGTATGGAGTCGGTGCGAATGTGCTTTGGGCGCCCGGTGACCCTGCTCAAGGTTGGGCATATTCCGAAGATGCGATCCGCGAGAGCGTGAAGTTCGCGGAATCAAAAGGAAGAAAGATTGCGGGTATTATCATCACCAATCCTGATAACCCAACTGGTTTGACAATTGCAGTAGAGAAGCAAGTCTCACTCGCTAAAGCTGCGTTGGAAGCGGGTGTGGCCTTTGTATTGTTCGACTGGATGTATCACTACGTCACCGACGAATCCCCAATGGATTTGAATTCCTTCCTGAAATTCTTCACACCCGAAGAACGCAAGCGCTTAATGTTCCTTGACGGGTTGACCAAATCGCTTGGAGCGTCGAACATCCGCAACTGTCATTTGATCGCGGATGAGAATGTTATCAAGTTCATTGTGGCGCGCGCTTCGCATGGAGTCATTCCGCCGTTTTTTTCTTTGGCTGTGGCGATGGCTGCCTATGAAATGGGATATTCTGAAGCTGCAAAAACGATCATCGAGCCAACCAACGCCAGCCGAGTGGTCTTGAAGAAGCTGTTGGCTGAAAGTGGAATGCAGCACATCATCGGCAAAGGCTATTACGCCTTTATGAATGTCGGTGAATTTGTCAAAGCGGGGGGCTTGGCAGATAGTGAACCGCTCGGACAATATCTCGCCGAAAATCATGGCATTGCGATCGTCCCTGGCGCATTCTTCTCTCCCTTCGGCAATGACTGGATCCGCTTCTCGTATGCCACCCCCGCCGAAAGAACTGAAGGCGCATTCAAGAGGTTGGTAGAAGGACTGAATTCCCTTAAAGGTTAAATTTTTAAAAAGTACGCAAAGAGCACGAAGAAAACCATTTAGAAACTTGACGGCATTCGTGCTCTTTGCAGTTCATTGCTCTTATCTTCGTTCATCTATGTATTATTCTGGTAAAAACTTATGCCCTCACAAAAATTCGCTGATAAATATCACCTCGCAGTAGAACAGGCCGCCAAGGAAAAACCTCAAGGTGGACTCAATGGTTTCGAACAGGAATGGAATCTACTGGATGAAGAACTGCGCCCGCTGCTCACTGTAGGCGCAGGTCCCAGTCAACAATCGTTTGTAGATTATCTGCGCGCCGAGTGCATTCCGCCGTGGCTCGCGCAGTTCAGTCAATTGGAAGTATTTCACTGGATGGTTGAGTGGGCCACGCGCCCATATTACATCCCGCGCGGCGCGATCTATGAAGCCCGTCTGATGGAAGCTTCACTCATCAACTCGCTTCACCGCGCGGGTGTCAACTTCGGCGAGCGTTTGCATTACTGGCATGGCAACCTTTTATTCCTGACCGACATCAGCCATGACTCCATTCCAGGAAACTGGTCAATTGCAAAAAGACGTTATCTCGAAAAATGCGTTGATCTATATGGTGATACCCTCGCCACTGCGGGAATTCACACAAACCTTTCATTGCCTGACCCGCTCTTTGCATGGGACTTTATGCACCTTTCTGCAAGCGAACGCGGTGATAAACATCTTGATGATTTCAAGTCTGAGTTTTATATTACAGCCACACGTCTCTTGCGCGCGTTTGCCAGCCTCTTTATTGCCACCGCTGCGTCCACGCCGATGCAGGCTCAAGTTAAGGATGGACGCGCTGCCGTGATCCTTACCGAGCACGATTCGATTCGCAACCTTACCTTCCCGAATCCGCGCGAGATCGATCTCCCCGACCTCTATCATTCCTACAATGATTATCTGCAAAACTCCTATGATCTCGTGCGGCGCGGAGTGCGCTTTGGAAACAACAACTGGACTCCTGTCCGCGCCCGTTCTTTTGCGGATCCTGTTGAGCGGATCATTTCAACCACCAGCGACGAACTGACGCATCTTTACACCCGCGGCTTGTTCGCTGTGGGACAGGCGACTCCTGCCGAGGAGATGGCGCTGCAAATCGAAAAGCAGAATCTCATGGCGCGCATCAATCTGCCGATGGGGCGCGTCGAGGTCCGCGTGGACGATGGCGGCCATAGTCTCGATATAGACATTGCGAATCTGACTCTCAAAAACCTCCTTCTTCTTCGCATCTATTCTGACCCGCAGTTCGCGCGTGCTTTCAGATATGACCGCGAGGATATTTCCCGCGCTCGCGTTAATGAAAACCTTGCCGCCAAGTTTAGTTTGCGAGCTGAGATCGCGAATCCATTTACATCCAAGCCGATAAGCATGCGTGACTTCCTCAAATGGACTCTCAGCGAAGTTAAACCATTAGCGGAAGCATTGGATTTATGGAATGATTTGACCCCGCTAGTTGAAATGTCTGAAGGCGGGCGCAACACTGCTGAAAAATTCCGTGCGCGATTGCAAGGCGAGTTGGCAGACGGTAATGAAGTCCCGTTGGAAGTTTTAAAGGAATTACATTTTGAGCGCGAAGCGCAAGTCAAAAGTGACGTGGAAAGAATTGCTTCTGAATATGGCGGGCTTGGTGAAGAATCCTCCAAGATCGCTGAATTCCTGCAACGCGGGCGTGATGCGGCAAGGCAAATACAAAACGCACCCATTCAATTCAGGTCGAGATCCCAGGCCGTAGTTGAAGTATCGTATCCTGACAAGACCTCTGAAATTTTGGATCTTGCACAGCAGTTGATCCGTATCCCCGGAGTAACAGCCTGCCCCGATGAACGTTTGGATGAAGTCCATCGCACTGGTTCGCTGGTTGATGATTATTTGCGTAATGCTGGTCTGAATGTGAAATACTTCGATGGAAAATATCCCGCAGTATATGCAACCTTCCCAAAAATAGGCGACCAGGAATCAGGGAAAAAGCCTGATTCCCCAATCACAAATAACTCAGCCTCTATCCTTTTGACGGGTCATTTCGATGTTGTCGAACCTGAACCTGACGACTCGCAATTCATTCCGCGCATTGAAGGGGATTACCTGTGGGGACGCGGCGCAGCGGATATGAAGACGGTTGTTGCGACATACATGGTGTGGATGAAAGACACCATGAAGTCTGGCACGCCATATCCGAACATCGCGTTGATGTTGGTTGGAAATGAAGAGAATGGAGAATCTGAAGCTTGGGGCACTCCGCATCTTTTGAAAGAATTAGATCTGACGCCTTCTTTATTTATCGCAGGTGAGCGTACTGGAGAAAAAGGTAATGAACTCTTTGGAGAGATCTGTGTCGAGAATCGCGGCGTGATGCGTTTCGATGTGATCGCGCGCGGTGCGAAAGGTCATTCAGGCGTGGCAGGGACAGGCGATTTGAGCGAGAAACTTATCAATGCTCGCATGGCTTTGAATGAGATCTTTGCAAAACATCTCACGCTCAAAGCGGCGGATGGTTGGCAGTCCCAAGCGAAATTCCCATTCATCAATGTTGGAACAGTGGGTGTGTATAATGTCACAGCAGCGGAAGGAATTCTTGGAGTAGAAATTCGTCCCATTCCGCAGGATGATACATCCGCATTACGAAGTGAAGTGGATGCTTATTGTGTAGAAAATGGATTGGAAGCGAAGTTCACCGTAATGGAAAATGGTGTGGCCTGCGACAGGAATAATCCAGCGTTGCTCGCGCTCATTGAAGCAGTCAAACAGGCGTCAGGTGGGCAGGAAGCGCGTATTGGCAGAAAGCTGCCAGGTACCAGCGCAAGATTTGCTCCGGGCGGGCAGGCTGTCGTTTGGGGGCAATCTGGCGTTGGTCCACATGCGAAGAACGAGGCGCATTACATTCCCAGCATTGAGCCGTATTACAGATCGCTGAATGAGTTGGCGAAGTTGTGGAAGTAAAAAAAATAGGTCACGCCAAGGCGTGACCTATTTTTTTAAGAATTCAAATGGCGGGCGTTGATTCAATTTAATTAAATTCGCGCCTGAGTCACCGGCGTAGATTGCAGTCAATGACCCTGTATCACAACTTAATCGTTGAAAATTGTCGAGCGGCAAACCAAGAAAATGCGACACCGCCAGTTTGATCGGGTCGGCATGAAAGACAACCGCGATAATATCCTGCGGCTTGTTATGTTTTTTGATAATATTTTCAAGTACGTTTGAAATGCGGGTTTGAATTTCTGGAAAGGACTCACCATCAGGAAAACGAAAACGGGAGGGGGCATGCTGCACGATCTTCCAAACTTTTGTCAGGCTCAAAACCTTCCATGACTTGCCCTGCCATTTGCCGATATCCGCATCCATCAGATCAGGTTCCTGAATGATCTCTAATTTGCGCGCGGATGCTATTGGCGCCGCGGTCTCCATCGCCCTCTCAAGTGGACTCGAATAAATGGCTTTGACCGGAACATCTTTCAACGCTTCACCCAACGCCTCAGCCTGCTTTTGCCCCTTTTCGTTTAAGTGAACCCCGGGAGTTCGTCCTGCCATTTTGCCTGTTTTGACAAAATCATTTTCACCGTGACGGATCAACAATAATAGAGTCATTATTTGATTTTCCTCTTCATATCTTTAATTTCATCTTCGCTCATATCAGGAATATTTTCAATCTTGGAAATTCCCAATGCTTTACGCTGAGCTGTGCGCCACATTTCCAGGCGCGCTGTTACTTGCGACTCGTAGCCTTCCTGCGAAGGCATATAGAAATAAGTGCCGAGTAATCTCTTTGGCAAATATTGCTGCGGTGTAAAGTGACCTTCTTCATCATGCGGATAAATATAATCCTTGCCCTGACCTGTCGCGGCGGCATCGCGATTCCCATCCTGAAGATGACGCGGCACAGAGACTTGTCCTTCCTCTTCGATCTTTTTCATCGCTTTGAAATAAGCGCCCGCGCTATTAGATTTGGGCGCGGTGGCGAGATACAGTGTCGCTTCCGCTATCGGATAAATCCCTTCGGGCAAACCGATGTAATCAAAGGCCTGCGCCGCAGAATTGGCGACGATGAGTCCCATGGGGTCTGCCAGTCCGATATCTTCACCTGCCAGAATAATTAATCTGCGGATGATGAATTTTGGGTCTTCGCCCGCGTAGATCATTTTTGCAAGCCAATACAAAGCCGCATCTGGGTCACTTCCGCGCACAGATTTGATAAAGGCGGAGATGGTGTCGTAATGTGCGTCGCCATCTTTGTCATATAAAACTGCGCGGCGTTGAATGGATTCTTGTGCAACGTCGAGTGTAATGTTAATGATGCCCTCTTTATCTGGCGCAGTGGATTCAACCGCAAGCTCAATTGCATTCAGCGCATTGCGTGCGTCGCCTGAGGAAACTTCAACTAAATGGGAGCGGGCATTCAAGTCAAATGTGATGCGTTTATTTCCGTAGCCGCGTTCTTTGTCGGCCAGTGCGCGGTCAATTAATATGCCAGTCTCAGTTTGATTCAAATTGCGTAGTTGAAAAACACGCGAACGTGAGATGAGAGCTTTGATGACTTCAAAGTATGGATTCTCAGTTGTCGCGCCGATCAATGTGAACGTTCCGTTTTCGACGTGCGGCAGGAGTGCATCCTGTTGGGCTTTGTTCCATCTGTGGACTTCATCCACAAAGAGAATCGTGCGGATATTATGTAATCGTCTGCGTTCGAGAGACTCATCGATCACCACACGCAAATCCGCTTTGCCAGCGAGAATGGCAGAGATGGTAGTGAAGTGGCTTTTGGTTGTATTCGCAATGACTTGTGCAAGCGTGGTCTTGCCTGTGCCAGGAGGTCCCCACAAAATGATGGACGAGAAAAGTTTGTCCGCTTCGATGGCGCGGCGCAGGAGTTTGCCTTCCCCCACGATATGCTCCTGCCCAATGTATTCATTCAAAGTGCGCGGACGCATCCGCGCGGCAAGCGGGGCTTCACTTTTCAGGCGGTCTTGCATGGCATAGTCAAAAAGGTCGTTGGACATGGGGAGATTATAATGTACGCCGTTAAGCTGATTTGCTATTCTCTTCCTGCTCTTGGAATGCAATTTGAAGCGCCTTGCGCCCAATGGTTTGATACGTCTCTCGCAGCAGTGACGCAATTCCAGGGTCGGGAACAAATGACGCGGCGCCGAGCCGTTTGAGCAGAGGCATCTCAATCGTCGGCGGGTGGATTGAGACGGAGAATCCTTCCAGCGGCGCACCCATCTCCCAATAATTGGCAATGCAATTTTCCAGCGGAACGATCGTTTCGGCTTTTTCAACTTCCTCTTCGATAATCTCATCAGCGCCCGCGCGACGTTTGCGAAGTTCCTGCATCACCTGTTCCTGAGTGCGTCCGCGCAGACGGAAGATCAAAAACGGGTCTTCATCAAATCGTTCACCCAGAATATAATGCGCCGCCGCGATGTGCTTGCACGGATTGGAATAATCGGGGCAGGAACAATCGGTCTTCAGGTCGTTGCGATGGGATGGGAACAAGCTTACCTTCGCGGATTCAAATGCCTGCTCGATCTCCTGCGGCATTTCACCAGCCAGTAATTGTGCACTGAAAATCGCCTGCTCGGCGAGCGCATCAATCACCTTGTCCCACTGTGCGTTGGTTAGCGGCTCGATCTGAATCTTGATTTTATACGGCGAACGCTGTGACCCCTGCACGCGCGCGGCGATTCCATCTTTGATTTCTTCGATGGAAAGCACCTGACCCTGTCGCGCATAACTTCGTCCGCGCGAGAGGCGACCTGAATCCACGAGCCGTTCCAATGCCGCGATCCACCTTTGTGCCCACCAGTTTTTTGCAAACGTCCCGCGCTGACTCTGCGCCTTGATTCCATCTTTTGTCTTGATTGCTTTTGTTGGTTTGAACCAATAATCGAATGGCATGTTATTCTCTCCTCAAAGAAACTACGCGTCTCAATTCATCCGTGCTCATCTCGGTGATCCAATTCTCGCCACTGCCGACCACCGCCTGTGCCAGTCCCTTTTTGGATTCGATCATGTCGTCGATCATCTCTTCCAGCGTGCCTGTTGTGACGAATTTATGCACCTGTACGTTGCGCTTCTGCCCGATGCGGAAGGCGCGGTCTGTGGCTTGATCTTCCACGGCGGGATTCCACCAGCGGTCAAAGTGGAAGACATGATTGGCGCGCGTTAGGTTCAAGCCTGTGCCGCCCGCCTTCAAGGACAGAATAAAAATGGACGGCGCGTGTTCATCTTCCTGAAAACGTTTCACCATTTGATCGCGCATCTTCGTAGATGTGCCGCCGTGTAAAAATTGAGTCGCCACGCCAAACTCTGTTGGCAGATAATTTGTCAGCATTTCGCCCATCTCTGCAAACTGCGTGAAGATCAGGGCGCGGTCACCCTCCGCGGATATTTCCTCCAGCAATTCGCCGAGACGTTCCAGTTTTCCGCTGCGCCCCGTCAAATCTACATTTTGACTTACCTCGCCTTTTTTGCCCTTGCGAGTCTGATGAAGATACTGCACGGGGTGATTGCAAATCTGCTTCAACTGCATCAACATGCTCAACACCAGTCCGCGCCGTTGAATGCCCTCTTCCTCTTCAATGCGTTTCATCGCATCCTGCACCACCGCTTCGTACAAAGTGGCTTGTTCTTCGGTCAGGTTGCAATAGACTTTGGTCTCCACTTTGTTGGGCAGGTCGGTAATTACACGCGGATCAGTTTTGACGCGCCGCAAAATAAATGGCGTGGTTAACTGTTTTAGTTTTTTCAAAGCATCTTCATCGTGATAGCGTTCGATGGGCAAAGCAAAATTCGCGCGGAACTGCGTGTGTCCGCCGAGATAGCCTGGGTTCAAAAAGTGCATGATCGACCACAACTCGGAGAGTCTGTTTTCGACGGGTGTGCCCGTCAGCGCAATGCGAAACTCCGCGTTGAACTTGCGGATCGCCTGGGTCTGTTTTGCGGCTGGATTTTTGATGTTCTGCGCTTCGTCCAAAATGACCGCCAGCCAGTTGACCGATTGGATGGATTCTGCGTCCAATCGCGCGACGGGATAACTGGTCAGCATCACGTCCTTGCCTTTGATTGCCTTGCGCATCTCTCCGCCCCTCAGCCTGTCCGCTCCCCGATGGATATAAGTTTGCAGCCCTGGCGCGAACTTGCCAATCTCGCGCTCCCAGTTAGTGACCACCGACGTGGGCGCAATCAACAAAACGGGCGCGGAAAATTTTCCCAGCCTTTCCTTTTCGCGCAGCAACAGCGAAATCGTTTGGATGGTTTTGCCCAATCCCATGTCATCGGCGAGGCACGCGCCCAAGCCCCACTTGCGCAGAAACGCCAGCCACGAATATCCAAATTGTTGATACGGGCGCAGTTGACCGAGCAATCCGACGGGTTGATCCAACTGCTCCAATTTATCCGACTGTTTGAATAGTTCCATCCATTCGGCGAGCCAGCCTTCGTATATGACTTCTTCCACGGGCAAACCGCTTGCGGATGATTCTCCGCCCAAGCTTATCTTTGCCGCCTCGAGTAGACTCATCTCGCCTTGAACCTGACCCTGCTCCCAAAACTTGATCGCCGCCTCGATCTGTTCCGCATCCAGCGCCACCCATTGCCCGCGAATTTGCACCAGCGGCGACTTCAACTTTGCCAGCGCTTTGAATTCGTTTTCCGTCAGTTCCGTCTCGCCGATGGATAACTGCCATTGATAGCTGACCAGATTCTCCATCGTCATTTTGCCTGGCGCGCCTTTTTCCTGTTTGGACTTCATCTTGACTTTTACGCCAAACCGCGAGCCTTTCTTATTCCACCACGGCGGGACGAGTACGCCAAAGCCCGCGCCTTCGAGCAATGGCGCAGTCTCGCGTAGAAAGGTGTACGCGCCGCCTGTATCTACTGATAATTTGGTGGGACGCTTCCCTTTCAGGCTTTCGGTGATGGGCGGGAACAAACGCGCCGCGTAGCCCAAGCCTGTAAGTAATTTTTCCTGCGGTTGTTCAAAGCGATGACCGAGATGGGTGAGCACGCCTTTGGTCTTTTTCCAGACTTCATCGGCGGGGATTAACAAACTGGGGTCATCCTTCGCTTGAATCAGATAATGCAGTTGCCAGTCCTCTTTTTGCGAAGCAGGCGCTTGCAAGCGGAAGGCAATACGGAACGCGGCATCGCCCGCGACATGCAGGTTGCGCATCCATGCTTTGTAACTGACTGCAAGATTTTGCAGTTGCGCGGGCGAGGCTTTGACGGTTGGGTCTTCGCGGAACAAGGCTTCAATCCAGCGCGCGGCAGTTGTATCTTCTCCAACATAAAATCGCGGCGCAGACTTTTTTCCAAAATTACGCGCCAGCGAATCGCAGAAGGTGTTGAGGAAATTGGTTAATAATTTTTTGGGAGAAATATCAGAATCGAGGTCCGCGCGGCAAACGGCAGGCATGGCGGATTCCAGTTGGGCGAGGCGTGTTGCATCTTTTGCTGCATCCAACACAGGCAGCCAGCGCGCTTCATAATTTCCTTCCACAGCCACAAGCGTGGGAATCAATTTGTGTGAGGCGAGAGTTTCCAATGCCAAGGCGGCGACCATGCTCCAGTACCGCAGATCAGGCGCGGGCGGAGAATCTGTCACCGAGGCGTGATCCAGTAAAACGGAGATCGCATCGGCAGGCTTCATCCAAATCCCGTTGATGAGAAATGAATCCAGCGCTGGGCTTTGAGTGTCCAAATCCCAGTTGTGAATGAGTTGGGGAGATGGCGAGGGCACGCCGCGCACGGTGGGTAGTCGCAGGGTGATGGCTTTAGACGCGCCATCAAGATTGAAAATGTTTTTGAGAGTATTTGTATCCGCACAGAATGGATGCAGGCGTGATTTTGTTTTCTTCTTCGCGCGTGATTGTTTCGGCGTGAGCACATCGGATGTTTCCGCCCAGAATAAAATACCGCCTAAATTTTCAGGTTGATAGTGCGCGTGGAGAATGTGCATGTTTTTTCGCTCTCGGTAGGATTTTTGATAAGAAAGGCGCTCAGGATTTTTTCAACAAGCGCAAGAGATTATCTTTTGTCAGCAGGGCTAGATCCTCTGGCGAACTGAGAAATGGGCGCACATCATCAATCGCTTGTTCAAATGAAATGGTTTCGATTTTTGAATAAATAGTTTCACGCCAGTTTTCAATTGTCATAACATGCCCTGCCCAATCTGTCTGGGACAAGGCATGATTTAGCAAGTTTAGATTTGGCTCCGCCCAAGTTCTGTCACCCAAATACCAGACCAAGTCATACAGGTCGCGTCCTTTCAAATGGGGACGATGCAAGATTGCGTGAAGTTTTCCTGCCAGCAATGAGGATTTATCGTGGTGTTGAAGGTTGAGAAGTACGTGGCGGCGAATCAAGGATGTTTCGAGTGTGGCGCCTGTGGGCGGGCGGGTATCCACTTCAATTTTTACCGCCAATGATTCATCTTGATGCGGCGATAGATTCAGTTCATGCAATAATCCTGAAAAACGGACAAAGGCGCTATGAACTGTTTTCTGGTCGTTTAATTTGAGCGTAACAACGTAGCCCTGCGCTCCCATATCTTTTTGGATGGATTGAAGATATGCGCGGAAATTGTATGAAACGGAATTCCCTTCAAGGGCAAAGTCCAAGTCTTCAGAGTAACGCGGGAGGGAGTATAAAAATCTCAGCGCGGTTCCGCCGTGAAAAGCGAGCGCGGTCATTGCGCCAGCGCGTTGCAAACTTTGCAGGATTAATGCCTGTAAATATTCACGTGCCAGGTTTTTCTTTTCGATGGGCGATGTCACGGCTGATACAAGCGTAAGGAGGTATTCTTTCATATGAGTTCCTCGTATTCAGCTTTTTCCTGCTCAACCAAAGATTGAATTTTTTGGGCAATGCGCTTCCATTTTGGTTTCCCTGCGCGGGAGGCAAATTCGTGCAGGCGATTCATGTCCAGCCGTTCTAGGTTTTGCAAGCGAAGCCCTTGAAGGTAGTTGGATGAATCAGAAGCAGGGATGAGGTGCGCCAGATCAAGAAGCGCTTTTTCGGGCGTCGCGATGAATGCCTGTTGTCCCTGGGAAACTTCCAAAAGTTGGTATCCAAAAAAGAGATGTGAGGCAAGATGATGAAAATGAAATCCGTCGTCCCACTGTGCGGGGCGTTTTGTGGTGATGCTGATGGTGCGCGGAACATATTCTGGGATGAGTCCGTAGAACGCGAGCGCAGACTGCGTGCTGACATAGGAGCCAGTTACCAGCGCATTTGCAATTAGGAATGGGTGGGGGATGATATTCTGATAAGGTGGCGCGAGAGTGTACAAGCCACGGCGCAGTTGGTGGATTCGCCCGCTTCGCTCCCATCGGGAGAGTTGCCTCCGCACATCGTTGGGACCTACATCCCCAGTGAGAAGAAGTCCAGTTTCGAAGACGGGCTGGTTATGAACCAAGGATAAAAGTTCTTCAAATTTCACGTATTTATTATGCCATAAATGGCAAATTAATGCAATAAAACTTTGAAATAAGTTTATTGGAATGTCGGGCTTGGTTTTTTTTCATCCAATCTGTGTGGGCAAACGGCATTAATGAGCTTTGCTTTGCGCAAATCTGCAACTGCTGCCAAAAACTGGGGAATTCAATCCAAAACCTACGTAGGTGTTACAAGAACTCCATTCACAAAAAGAATCGTGCGGATGTTATGTAAGCGTCTGCGTTCAAGTGACTCATCAATGACCACCCGCAAATCGGCTTTGCCTGCGAGAATTGCTGAGATTGTAGTGAAATGACTCTTGGTGGTGTTGGCGATGACTTGCGCGAGCGTGGTCTTGCCAGTGCCTGGAGGTCCCCACAAAATGATGGAGGAGAAAAGTTTATCCGCTTCGATGGCGCGCCGCAGAAGTTTGCCTTCGCCCACGATATGTTCCTGCCCGATATATTCATCCAAAGTGCGCGGACGCATTCGCGCGGCGAGCGGAGCTTCACTTTTCAGGCGTTCGTGCATGGCATGGTCAAAGAGGTCGTTGGACATGGTGTGATTATAACAACAAGAAATAAAATGGGCCGCTTCTTCCGCGGGTAGCACGTCAATAAAGAGTGGAGGAAGGAAAAGAAACAAGAAGGAGTCACGCGAAGTGGCTACTTCTTATGTGTTAAGTGTTAAAGGGTTGAAAAAAGTTGAGCTCAAGGGCAAACTTAGATACTGTTTAATAACTCGATAAAAGCTTGGTAAAAGCGAGAAAATCGGGCAAAATTGGATGATGATCAAATCAAACCAAACTTACCCGACTGACTTGAATGATACCGAATGGAAGCAAATTGCGCCATACCTACCAGAACCAA
>CAIWRB010000070.1 GCA_903914955.1 uncultured Chloroflexota bacterium
AAGAAGACGGCGTTTAATTTTTTGCTTCACTAATAAGTAAACCTCCGAGTTCTTTAAAGAACTCGGAGGTTCTTGTTATATCTTTGTAAAATAATTTTCTTCCACTTGTTCCCAGGTTTCATCAGGTAACTTCATATACTTTGTCAACAACGGGTGCACGCGCGCCATTTCCTCATACATTTTTTGCGCGACCCTGCGGATCGAAAAATGCGCGTTGGCCGCGCTCCGCAATTGACAGAACGCGAATGCTTCACGCAAATTGAATTGCGCCAGCACGCGTCGATTGAATCCATTGGGGACAATATATTGCGCGACATCGGGATTGAACGCAACTAACTTCTCATACATCTGTATCGCGGATTCCATTGCTGCTTCATACTTTATCCCGAAGCCTGCTTCTTTTACGAGCAGCGGAATCGTGTACCCCAGCCGCGTTGAAAGTCTTTGCGGCGTCTGAGCCATCATGCGGTGACGTTTGAACTCGGCAAACGCACCCTGATCCATTATTAAATCAAAAGTGTAATTGCAGTATTCCAGCTCGCGCAGCGGCACATCGAAACGACTTAATCGTTTAAGCAATGTATCTGCCAGTTCAGATTTCTCGTGTTCCGATAATGATTCAACATAAGCCAGCGCATCTGCAAATCGGATCTCATTGAAGCGATATAAAGCGGCGGCGAGGATTTTCTTTTCGCCGTCTTTGTCGTAGTCGATTAAGCTGCACCAGTCGAATTTACGATTGACGGTTTTTCCAGATTCCAGATTCCTAATCCCTAATTCCTGTACTGTTTCTACAAAATAAGGAACTACATCCGCATACTTGACTAGTGTGGGCGTTTCAGCTTTTGCCACTTCCTTCATCTTCTCGCCGATCTGGCGTACTTCTGCCAACGGGTGCGAGAGCATTTTGCGGATGATCATTTCGATCACGCGCGCATTGGCGGTCATGCCAACATTGGCATTCGCGGTAGCGGGCAGAATGAAGCGGCATCTGTCCACGTATTGTGAACGGATGCGACGGTCGTATCCTTCGTCATTTTCATTCTCGCGGCGCGGGGAACGCTCTATGATGAGATTCTTCAAAGGGACAAGCGACTCAGCATAAGTGGCGAAGAGGAAGCGTACCGTTTCGATGAATTCGTCCCGCAATGGATGGTCATCCAACTCTGGCGGAATCGTGAAATCAGCTTGTCCCCACTTTTGGTAGCGGGTGGATTTTTCTGTATATGATGCCAGACGGCTGCTTTCAATGGTTTCAATTGCGATGCGCGAAACATTTTCGAAAGCAAAATGTAAAACTGCGTGTTCCGCAACGGAGGCGTGACCATATCCCACGACCCATTTCTCATGGAACTTTGCAGATTGTTCATCACTTAATTCCGCGGCAATCTCGCGAAAAGATTCTGGTGCGCGCGATGTTTTTGCGAATGCGACCGCGATGGTTTCAGGGCTGAGCGCGCGCGGCGAAAGCAGATAAATTTCTCGTTCAGGCATGATTTACTCCAGTAATCAGTGTTTAAATTGGTGCGGGTTATAAACGATATTTTTCCATAACGCAATAAAAAAGCGACCAGCTGATTTTGCGCTGATCGCTGTGTATTTTATCCCATGAGTCTCATAGGCGCGCCGCCCAAAAGATGCAAGTGGATGTGGAAGACAGTCTGCCCGGCGTGTGCGCCTGTGTTGATGATGAGACGATAGCCGTTTTCGGCGATGCCTTCCTGTGCGGCGATTTGCTTTGCCGTGGTGAAGAGGTGACCTATTAATTGTTCATCTTCATTGGTGAGAGTGTTGATCGAGTCTATGTGTTTGTTTGGCACAATCAGAATATGAGTAGGCGCGGCGGGATTAAGGTCGCGGAAGGCAGTTACTTGATCGTCATGATATACATGCTTGCTTGGAATATCGCCTGTGATGATCTTGCAAAAAATACAATCGCTCATGATGGCAATCTCCTGGTGGGTGGTTTACGATTCTGGTATTGGTCCGAGGGTGGGTTTGCAAACCTGGTCGTAATAATAAAAGTCTATGCCTTTGTTGGCTTCCTGATAGACAGCCGCCTCTTCACCAGATACGCGTACCGCGTCAATTGCATTGAGCGCCTGTTCTGCCGGGTAGCGCGGCAGTGTCATCAACGGATCGTTAATCGGTCCTTCTGGAAGATAAGATGGGCGCGCTGGATCGACTTTATCTCCAAGTGGAACCCAGTTGTACATGACAGGGCCGCGCATGTTGGAGGTGAATCCAAGGCGATACCTTAGCTGTCGAGCTGCTTGAACAGGGCGCAGGCCAAATCCGCCGTTAGGCCAGATAAAGGCGGAAGGGGTCTTGCCATAATGATCGGCAAATTCAATGAGCGAGTCTCCTAACTCGCGTGTGATGACTGCTTTGGAAGAATCGTCAGATAGGACCGTGTCGTTTATGACGCCTTGTGCCTGATGGTCCACCCATCCTTCATTTTCAAGAGATTTGTTTTCGATCCATACAGATTCAGGTATGCCTGGTTGACTTACCCAGCCATTGACCACTGGCCAGCCAAATCTTTCCCAATATTCCCGGAAGTTCTCGTCAAAGTTCTTTGTTTCATAACTTCCATCTTGAATGAGTAGCACGGAGCGCACGGGGATCTTGATGTTGCGCTCCATGAATGATTGGAACTGTTTTGTGTTAATCGCTTTAAATCCCTGACTTTGAAGCTGAACCATGATCTTGGTGAATTCAAGCGGATGTGAGATCTCCTTGAACATGATGATCATGACTATCGTGCCGGGTTCGGCATTTTCTGAATTCCATTTATTCCGCAAATATTGACAGGTATCTTCAACGTACTTATGAGGGGTATCTCTTGGGTTTAGATATGGAGATTGATAACTGGCTGGAAGCGGGGGAAGTGCCTCCTTTACATCTTCTGTACCGTTCGTTTCGGAAGTGGCAATTGTATTGAGAGGCTTGCAGGATGTAAGTATGAATATGCCAGTGAGGAAAATGGTGAAATATAAGTTGTATGAAGTCCCTGGATTTGTTTTTTGTTTCATAAGCAACATATTATAATGCCAATGTGTATCATGTATTTTGATGTGGCTGGATGAAGGTAATACATAATCAATAATTTAGCTGAATTTTCAATATAGGCGAGAAATTAGTAAAACTTTGGATCAATACGAAAATACCCAAAGTTTTACATAGCTCAATCCACCGTCAGCGTCTTACTCAAATTCCTCGGGAAATCAGGATCGAACCCGCGCAACACGCTCATGTGATACGAGAGCAACTGCAACGGCAGGACTCCCAACAACGCGCTGATCTGCGCATCTGATTTTGGAATCACCACCAGATCATCGCCGTTGGCACGCAGGCGGGAGTCCTCTTCGGCGATGGTGATCGTCCGTGCGCCGCGCACTTTCACTTCGTTGATCCCGCTGATGATGAGCGGTACATCGTTCGGTCCCGCCACAAAGACGATCGGGAATCCCTTGCTCACTGCGGAGAGCGGTCCGTGTTTGAACTCGGTTGAGAGCATACCTTCGCAATGGGCGTAGGTAATTTCTTTTAATTTCAATGCGCCTTCCAAAGCAATCGGATAGGTCGCGCCGTAGCCGAGACAGTACAAATCGTTCCACTCGTTGATGTCTTTCGCAATCGCTTCGATCTGCGAACCGACCATCTCAATCGTCTGCTCCATCAATTCAGGGATACGGTCAATCATTCGTCCTGAACTGCCTCTGGTTGAGTAGCCCTGAGCGCTCTTTGCGAAGGGCGTATCGAAACCCGCGAGTCGATAAGCCAGATACAAAAACGTCACGACCTGGTTGGTAAATGTCTTCGTGGCAGGCACGCTGATTTCGTATCCGCAGCACAAGGGTAGACAGAACGAAGTCGCCTTCGTCAACGTCGAGCCCACCACGTTCGCCAATCCAAAACAAGCCATGCCGCGCTTCTCGGCGGCTTCCAACGCGTTGAGCACATCTTTGGTCTCGCCCGATTGGCTGACGAAAATCCCCACGTCTTCATACCCCACCGCAGGCGCGTATTGCGCGATGAACTGCGGCGCCAGCACGGGGATGGCGGTCAGCCCCGCCAGTTGCGCGATGTATACCGAGCCCACCGCCGCCGCGTGATAACTCGTGCCGCAGCCGATCAAATACAGATGCCGCGCATTCTTCATCTTCTCGACCAACGGCTGCACATCGGGGCTGCCATCCAATAAGTGGATTAACTCACGGGCGACTTGTGCCTGCTCGTGGATCTCTTTCAACATAAAATGCGGATACCCGCCCTTCTGCACCGCATCCATCGACTCCGTAACTGTTTCTGGCATTCG
>CAIWRB010000071.1 GCA_903914955.1 uncultured Chloroflexota bacterium
CGATCGGGTATCCGGCACCGGATAAACTCTCTTCCTCCTTAAAGCGTGGGCGGAAACCGGAAAACGAATATGTTCATCGAGAACGTTGGGTAGAATCTTCCCTGCCAAAATAAATCCAAAATACAATGGATAGGTAAACGCCAGCGTGAACAATGCGCAAAATATTTATGTCGGGATACATAATTAATGGACTTGATTCTTTACTGTCTACTTTATTCATCTGCCATTATTGGCGAAGTAAAACTTCACTAATGAACATACGCAGACATACATCTCGACTTTTAACAAATCCCCAACCAATTGCTTAACTTTCTCTATGTCTCCAGATTACAGGAGCCAGTCTTTGATATGAAAAACGCTTAACTTAAATAGGCGCACAACCTCTCTTGTGCGAGCATATTCCGCAATTGGTCAAACTCAACTACTCTTATTCACAGGGACTTGCAAATGCGTAGACTGATTAAATATAGTCGTATATTTTTTTCTTCCATGGATTTCCTATAGTAAGTGCTGGCTCAAACTCCTTTTGAGGTCAGAAACAAGGGTGCTTAATATCACTGACTCTTGAAGGAAGGCGTCGGGTATACTTAACAAAAAAAAGCCCCGCAGGACTACCATCCCGCAAGGCTTCAACATGGACAACGCGATTACGGCGCGTGTCGTTAGGGAAATAATATCACATCCTATCGCCTGCGCAAATTGCGTGGGCGGTTTTTTTATTCAACATAGATTTTTTATATCCTACTGAGGATGAAATCATTCAATGAACACCAAAGAACTCGAAGCCTACCTCTGGGGAGCCGCCAACATCCTGCGTGGATTAATTGACGCGGCAGATTTCAAGCAATATATTTTCCCTTTATTGTTCTTCAAGCGCGTCAGCGATCTATGGGACGAGGAATATCAGCAGGCCTTGGCCGAAAGCGACGGCGATTTAACTTATGCCGAATTTCAAGAGAACCATCGCTTTCAGATTCCCAAAGGTTGTCATTGGGAGGATGTAAGAAAGAAAACCACCAATGTCGGCGCAGCCTTGCAAAAGGCGCTCAATGGCGTGGAGAAAGCCAACTTCGACATGCTGCATGATGTCTTCGGTGATGCCCAATGGACTAACCAGCGCCGCATGAGTGACGAAAAAATGCTCGACCTGATCGAACATTTCTCAAAATACAAATTATCAGTTGCCGAAGTCCCGCATGACATCATGGGCGAGGGCTACGAATATCTCATCAAAAAATTTGCCGATGACAGCGGACATACCGCCGCCGAGTTCTACACCAACCGCACCGTCGTCAAATTGATGACTCAGATCACCGATCCCCAATCGGGCGAGAGTGTCTACGATCCCACCTGCGGCAGTGGCGGAATTTTGCTCAACAGCGTATTACACCTCAAAGACCACGGCAAGGAATATCGCACACTCAAACTTTA
This sequence comes from uncultured Chloroflexota bacterium, assembly GCA_903914955.1. GTDB lineage: Bacteria > Chloroflexota > Anaerolineae > Anaerolineales > Villigracilaceae > Villigracilis. The sequence goes on from CAIWRB010000071.1 coordinate 1,432, forward strand.
TGGGCAGGAACTCAACCTCATCACCTCTGCCATCGCCCGTATTAATATGTTCATGCACCATGTAGACGAATTTGATATTGTACAAGGCGATACACTTGATAATCCACAAATCTTGGAAAACGACCAACTAAAAAAATTTGACGTAATCATGGCGAATCCGCCATATAGTGTGAAGCGCTGGAATCAAGCCAAGTTTTCAAATGACCCATTTGGCAGAAATATTTGGGGAACACCACCGCAAGGCAATGCAGATTA
>CAIWRB010000072.1 GCA_903914955.1 uncultured Chloroflexota bacterium
CAATGGATATAAATTAATATATATAAATATGATTCAATGAGATAAAAAATATATAATGATCAAAAAAATCTAATCAACAATTATTGATAACAAAAAAAGGAAAAATATGTATATCTGTGTATTGACAAGCACTCCAGACGAAAACGATATTCCCTATAATCCGTCACCTTACATGAATGGATATCGCTGGAAGCAACATCTTGTGGGTCCGAAAAATGTTGAAAGACAAATTCGTGATCTTATGGATGAAGGTGTTGATGTTTTTATTAATTTATGTGATGGCACTCCCGATGACGCGCTTTCAGGTATTGCGCTCGTACATGCGCTTGAGAAGTTTAATGTCGCCTTCTCTGGCGCAGATTCGAAATTCTTTGATCCCACACGGGGTGAAATGAAGAATGCCGCACGGCGCGTTTCCGTTCCCACGCCAAATTGGATGTTCGTGAATCGCGTTGAAGATGCCGAGAAAGTTGCAAAGCGTTTATGTTTCCCGATGCTGGTGAAACCCCCGCATGGTTATGCAAGTGTGGGTATCCGCCGCAACTCACGCGTTGAAACCGTCGATCAGTTGCGTGAACAATTGCAAGTTGAAATTAAAGAGTTCGGTCGCGCATTGATCGAGGAGTTCATAGAAGGGCGCGAATTCACCTGTCTTATCGCAGAAAATCCTGATGCCCCCAGGAAAGCATTTACATTTACGCCGGTTGAATTTATTTTTCCTAGCGGCGAATCCTTTAAGCATTATGATATGAAGTGGATTGAATACGAAAAAATGTCTGTTGCTGTGGTAAATGATCCGAAGATCGAAAAAGTGTTGCGCGAACAGACTATGCGTGTTTTCAGGGAATTGGGCGGCAATGGGTACGCACGCTGCGATTATCGCATGGATGCCGAGGGTGTGATCCACATGCTAGAGATCAATCCCAACTGCGGAATATTTTATCCCCCCAGCGAACCTGGTTCAGCGGATTTTTCACTTCTCAATGACCCGACCAATCATACTAAATTCATGAAGTTGATCATTCGGAATGCTCAAAATAGACAGGCTCGCATTGCGGCCGAAAAACTCATCAAGCGGCAGACCCGCAAGCGCACGATTGAAGTCGAACAGATGGCATACAGCTAATATAAAAATGGACACGCAAAACGTGTCCATTTTTTTCTCTTAATGCCCGTGTATTGTATTAACTTTCCACAACGCTCGCTCCCTCGCTTGCAATGCAAACATATACACTCGCTTCCAAACCTGACTTCTGCCTGTAAGTGGTAGAAACGGATCTTGTGAAATCTTGAGCATTTTCTTTGTTAACCAATGCCACAGCACAGCCACCAAAGCCTGCGCCAGTCATACGCGCGCCTAAACAACTTTTCTGTTCACGCGCGCAGGTGACCATGATGTTGAGCGCCTCATTTGTCACTTCAAAATCATCGCGCAGACTTTCGTGACTGGCATTAAATAATTCTCCCAATCGTTTTGTATTACCCGCTTTCATGACTTCAACCGCTTCCAACACGCGCGCGTTTTCTGTAATAATATGCCTGGCACGTTTTAATACAACTTCGCTAATATTATTTGCTTTGATGGTTTCTCTTTCAAACTCTTGCACGCTCACATCCCTTAACGCTTTCACTCCAAACCAGCGTGCCGCTTCTTCGCATTGATTACGTCTCTCGTTATAAGCTGAATCCACCAAACCGCGCCTTGTGGATGTGTCTAATATTATGATAGATATGCCTTCAGGCAAAGGTGCATGTCGATGTTCGAGCGAACGGCAATCCAGGAATAAAGCATATCCTTCCCTGCATGCCGCACTTGCCATTTGATCCATGATGCCGCAGTTGACACCGACCCATTCATTCTCTGCTTTTTGTGCGAGTTTTGCCATCCTCGGCGCATCCCATACAAAACCTGAGGCTGATGCAAAAGCGCGCGCGGTTGCAAGTTCCACTGCCGCAGAGGAGGATAAGCCTGCTCCGCGTGGTACATCCCCGGTCATGACTGCATCGAAGCCGCGTAATTGATAACCCGCATTTTGTAATTGATATGCAACCCCTTTGATATATTCAGCCCAACCTTCACCTTTCTTGAGATAACTTAAATCGAATGCAGAATCGGTTTCAAGGTCCAAAGAGCGGATGTGGACACGAGAATCCGCCCGGGGAGTGAGTGCGATCCAAACAGCCCGGTCAATTGCCATCGGCAGGACAAATCCATCGTTATAATCTGTGTGCTCACCAATCAAGTTTACACGCCCTGGCGCTTGAACGATAAATTCAGGATTGGAGTTAAAATAGGTTACAAAAGATTGCTTGAGTGTTTTAGTATCCATATCTGCTTTTATACCATAATAGAGGTCGTGTGACCGATCTTGAATTGCTTGAAAAATATGAACCTGTGCTTCGTTTCGCAAAAAGCGAGCGTTTTTTTCCTATGGCTGTCGAGCCATATTTGGAACAATGTTTGATCTTTCCAAGTGGGCCGCAAGGAGTGGCGGAATCATTTGCGCATTTGAATGAACCGCTGATTAAACGAATCGGCAGGTTGCAAAGCGAGCAGTATTTTCTGCGCTTCGTTAACAAACCGCTCAATGATTCAGATGCGTGGGTGTGGTGGGGTGTACTTTCCGTGATAGGCACCGGGGTGGCGTGGAGTATTGCAGGCTTGACGGGTGTGGAAACTGCCATTCTGTTATCGCTGATCACGGCCCTGATCATCTTTATGCTGGCATCTCCAATTCGATTGCGAATTATCCCGGCAGCGTTGACAGCCATGTTCTTTGTTGTGCTTGAGATCGCGCCGATCTGGTTTTTTCTTCACCCAAGAGAATTTTTAAGCCTGACCTTGGAGTACCTTGTTTTACTTCCGATTTATTTGATCATCCTTTTTTATTTTTCCGTCCGCACCATGAAGTTTATCTTTGAGCGCATCATCCCTGAAGGTCCTGGAATGATCATGGATATGCTTTCACAAGCTACTGAAAAGATCGCTCAGGAAGCATATTTGACTCCACTGCAAAAAGGTAATCATACCCTATCGGAAAGCGCAAAAATTTAATATACTCAGCGCATGTTCAGAAAAAACATCAAACACCAACAGCCTGCATTAATTAGCGCCGCCAGCGAACTGCCCGAGAAGCAGCGCAAACGTCTGGAAAACTCCTGGGCAGGCGCCTTCTACACAGAATTCTTTAGCCGCATTGATGAACAGTCTTTTGCCGTCCTGTATTCAGAAAAAGACTCGCGACCGAATGTGCCCGTGAATGTGCTGGTTGGATTGGAAGCACTGAAAGCCGGTTTCGGCTGGAGCGACCAGGAATTGTACGAGCATTTTTGCTACGACCTGCAAGTGCGCTATGCCTTGGGCTATGATCGCTTAGGCGATGGCGACTTTGAAATCCGCTCGCTGTACTACTTTCGAGAACGGCTCAGCAAATACAATGCGGATCACGGCATCAATCTGTTGGAAAAAGCCTTTGAGCAAATCACGGATGCCCAGATCATGGATCTGAAAGTTCGAACCGGAATGCAAAGAATGGATTCCACGCAAATCGCCAGCAACATTGTCTCAGCCAGCCGACTACAACTATTGGTGGAAGCCGTCCAGCGCGTGGAGCGAATTTTGACCGAAGCGGATCGGGCGCGCCTGAGCGAAACCTTTGCGCCCTACATCAAAGACAGCGCCGGACATTACACCTACCGCGTCAAAGGCAAGCAAGCCGTGCAGGAACATCTGCAGAAGATCGGGCAAACCATACACACGCTATTGCAGGATTTGAAAAGCGACTACGCCGCCGAACTTGCCTATCAGGTCTTGGAGCGCATTTTCGCAGACAATTTCAACCTGCTGGAAACGGGTCCACGCGCCAAAGAAAATACTGAGATCACTTCTGACTGCCTGCAATC
>CAIWRB010000073.1 GCA_903914955.1 uncultured Chloroflexota bacterium
AAGAGCAGCGCGTGCAAGCGCTTCTGCCTCCAAGGATGCGATGGTAGGCAGTGTATCCAGATTGATATCACTGTTTAGTAGTACCCCGGTCGTCGCCTGAATATCCCCCCCAGCGAGGAGAACACTAATTTCGCCCCCAAACACAGGCAGGCTTTTGTATGTCTGATAAAAAACTACATTCTGATCATCCTTACCGCTTGTGCGCAGTACATTAAGCGTCAGGGCAGGATTGGATTGTAGGTAGAGATCACGATAGGTTGCCAGGAAGTTGCGTGCCATTTCTACTGAGTTCTCCCCGGAAGCCGGTACTTTGACCAGAACTGAGCCAGGAAAACCATTCTGAAAATTTAGCTCTGGCTTAACCTTTGAATCCGTTTCCAAAATATTAAGAGCAGTTAGCTGGAGGTCTGCCTGCTCTGGTTCCTTCGAAGCAGGTGGACCCTTAGGCAACGGAAGATTACAAGACATGCTCATAATTAATAGAATGGCAATTCCATAGAGCAACCTCATACGCAAACCAGACATGGGATTTACAGTTTTTGAATTCATTGGCTTTGTTCACCTTTCACGAACAATTTGCTAAAAGGACATCGGGGACACTGGCTATTACCAACTTTAGCGATGTATTTTGTCTCGGATGCTCGGCCCTAAATATGCGAAATCGGCTGACATAATTTCCACATAAATTCCAAAATAATAAGACAGGCGAAACAAGAAACCAGCACAGGAATACTTTTTCATAATATCACGCAAATCGATTCAACGAATATTTTGCAACAAATGGTCTTCTGGTACAAAAATCACTTCAACCTAAAAAAGCCTTACAAGAATGAGCTGACTGAACGAGAGAAAGAAAACGATCGCAAGATATCCAAAGGTCGCATCAAAGTGAAGCTTGCCATTTCAGGGATTAGTCTTTTTCAATTGTGAAGTTAATTTTGCCAATAACAAAAGACGGTTATTCAGATTTTGTGATGGTTATTGCTTGATGAAATGATGGCAACTTTGAATATTACTCATCACATTGTCTGCCCTCAATGGAATTACACCATTTATCCTCGGTGCCTTATCCAATGAAGGAATTTATTCTTTTTCGAAACCTAAGTAGCCAGTACACGGCATAAGCCAGCATAGAGTTAGGTTATGGGACTAATCCAATCTTTCGTAGGCCTAGCTGTATATTTGCACTTATCTCGTCGCCTGCTTCATTCGTAGATCCCGAGCCGCCCAGACCACGTGTTAGAACTCTTCCGTTTTGGAGAGTCTTGGCGAGTCCTTCAATAATGCGTTGCGCGGCTGTCTGGTACCGCCATAATCGGTGGTTGGTAATTGGAAGGGAGAAAAAATGCAGTAGGATGTTCCCTTGCCAAATCTCGTAGAACAAGGAAATCCTCCTCACTTGAACAAACAGTCTTCATATACATTGATCTTGGTCGTGTTGCTACTGGAACTTCCCCGTCTAAAAGCGATGTGGAATTCGCTGATGAAGAAAATAACATCAGCGAATTCCACAAAACCCCGCATGCTAAAAGTAAAAACAGAAGATGAGTTTGCTAGTGTTAGGGATCGATACTTCAGCATCTATCGGAATGCTCGCCACGCCTAAACTGTGACAGCGAGCGCATGCACAAATATAGCTATTCTCAATAGAGACACCCTTCCGAATTCTGTTCGGAACTGTTTGCCGATCCGGCATCGTTGTATGATTGAACCTGATAACTATGCGAGTTGTAATCAGGGGAAGCGTCGTCGTAGGCTGTGGAATTTTCCGCGAGCGTGGCGATCAGCGCGCTGTCGCGATAAATGCGGTACCCAAGTTCGCCTTCGACATTGTTCCAACGCAAAGTGACTATGTACTCTGAGGAGGTGCATGATTTGGTGCTAATATTAAACTTGCCGGGCGCGGGCGGCGCAACTGGAGCAGGCGCAGGTGTTGTAGCCACAATAACAGGCGGTGGTGCTACGGTCGTTGCTGGGAGTGGGGGTGCGGAAACGACCACCAGACCACCAATGGGTCCCTGTGGGCTGCCAATTTTGCCGGAGATCCAACAATGTGAATTACTGTTTGGAATCAATGCCCAATACCAGGACGAATTATCATTTCTTCCTTCAAGCGTGACCTGATCGTTGGCATAGAATGAAGTAACCACCTCATAGCCTGTGCTTGGTCCCTTACGGCAATTCGCATTGCTTGAGAATATAAAAGTTGGAATCAGGTTTGGTGGTGTGACTGGCGGGATGATCGTAATTCCCGGCAGCGGAACTGAGGCTGTTACTGTATTTACTCCGGGGATTGAGGCGGTCAAAGATGGGATGCAGAAGCGACGCACTGCGGAAGGGGGACCTTGGCCCACGACACTAACTGGTGGTGAGGCCGCCACCTGCCAGTAATAACATGCGCCAATCGGCAGGGGCCAATTGCCCGTCGTGTAACTCGCGGAAGGTGTAATGAAGCCCCAGACAAGGTGATCGGCTGAACCATCTGGCTCTGAGAGACTGATATAGTAGCCGGATGGACGGCACGAGGGTTCTGGATAGGACCAGGAAAAATGCACGCTGGTTCGGACGGAGGCTCCATCGGACAGGACGGAAGCGCCTTCGGCTGGCTCGAGCAACTCGGGCGCGACGAGCTGATCCAAACGGCACAGAGGCGGAATATAGGCCTCGGTACTAATGTGAACCCTTACGTGAGACCGGCCTGTATTTCCGCGTGAATCTGTTGCAACGACTTCGAGGCCGTAATCGCCGGGGGCGGTTGGCTCCCAAACCTGCGCGAAGGAGGTTAATGGGTCGGAGGGATTTGTAGGGGTATCCACCCGTACTTGAACGCCATTGACCAACAGAGCGGCGGAAGCTGTGCCGCCTTCAGATGAGACGTGAGACTTCACGATAAGCGGCGCAAAGGCTACTGTGTCTCCGTCCAACGGGGTATCTATCCAAACGCGCGGACCGGCTCCGCCACCAGTTGGCAGGGAACATCCTGCAACAAAAATCAAAATTGCAGTTATATGCATGATTCTGAGAAATTTATTTTTCATGATCTATCATCCTTCCATATCCTTTAAGGCGTTCCCGGAATTCCGCGCAAATGGAGGGTAATATCACAACCTC
>CAIWRB010000074.1 GCA_903914955.1 uncultured Chloroflexota bacterium
CACATTCACGATCACTCTTTCTGCCCCAGCTCCTGCGGGCGGCGTAAGCTTTGACATCGGGACTTCCGCGAATACTGCTGTAGCGGGAAGCGACTTTACAGCAAAGTCATCAATTGGAAAAACCATTTCAGTAGGAAATAGCACCACCAACTTCGATGTTCTGGTCAATGGCGATATCCTTGATGAACAGGATGAAACTTTTTTTGTCAATTTAACAAACGTCATTAATGCCAGTCTAATCGATGGACAGGGGCAGGGCACGATCATCAACGATGATATCCCGTCTGTTGTAATGAGTTCTGTTACCACTGACTTTACTAGGATCTCCCCCATTCCTGTGATTGTGACGTTCAGTGAAAACGTCACTGGGTTTGGTGCTTCGGATATCGTTCCTGGAAATGGTGTGATTGGAAACTTTGTCGGAAGCGGCTCGGTGTACACATTCAATCTAACACCGCTTGCAGAGGGTCTGGTCACTGCAGATATTGCTGCCGGTGTGGCAGCCGGGCTTCTTCACACAAACACAGCTGCTGTTCAATTCAGGCGCACCTATGATGACACTTCGCCGTCTATAAGAATCACAACCATATTACCCAACTATAGGGGCTGGGGTCCCGCGACATTTACAATCACATTCAGCGAGAATGTCAACAATGCCGGTGGGGGGGCATCCGCGCACGACGTCACGAATCCTGTAAACTATCGGATCATCAACAAGGGTGCAAATGGTGCGGTGGATACCGGTACCTGCGCGGACCCGCTCGCTGGGGATGATACTCAAATGAAGGTCAGGTTGGTAGTTTACATTCCCAATACAGCGGTGGTCTCACTTGACTCGCCATTACCAGTGGGAAATTATCGGATATTCATTTGTGGGACTACATCGATCGTTGATTTGGCAGGCAATCATTTCAATGGGGGGAAGGATAGTACTTTTGATATCACGGTTTTACCTGCAGATGATAGCCTCCTTCCGAATACCGGCTTTGCACCCCATGTAGTGACACGTCTTCCAGCACAACCGGAGGAACTCGCGTACACCAAGATGGGCGACTTATGGCTGGAGATCCCATCACAGCAGGTAAAGGCCAATATCGTAGGGGTGCCTCAATCCGAAAATATATGGGATGTGAAATGGCTCGGTATGAACGCGGGCTGGTTGAATGGTACCGCCTTCCCCAGTTGGGAAGGAAACTCGGTCATCACTGCCCATGTTACTGATGCAAACGGCTTACCTGGTCCCTTTGCGGGCCTTAAGGATTTGAAATACGGCGACCAATTAGTGATTCATCTATCGGGACAGCGATACATTTTTGAAATCCGAAATACAAAACTGGTACGTCCGGAAATAACAACCTTTGCTTTTGAACACCTCGAAGATTATTCATATTTGACCCTCATCACCTGCCAGGGGTTTGACACAGCAACAAACACTTATCTCTTTCGCCAAATCTTGCGCGCTGTGCTGGTGAGCGTGAAGTGAGATAAAACAAGCAGCTTCAAGAAAATACCCCGGGAGAGAAACTCGGAGTATTTTTTTTATGAGGAAAAATAATTTGCGCTGATACCCGTGTGCTGGCTACTTACTCATCCGCCCGGATTTGGGAGGTAAAAGAGGATCTTAATCAGCAACACCCTTTCAGAGCAAACCCGCAGCCGAATATCACATTTATTCTCAGTATATTCCTATCAAGTGAACTGCTCAACAGATTGGGGTTACCACTGTTCCCCTATTTATAAGCGATTGCAGGCAGCTCGATGGTCTGGTACTGGTCTTCGCCGGCTTCTATCGCATTGGTCTCAAAAAGGGATCGAATATTGTCATCCATTGTGAAATAGATGATTTGCCAACCCTCCCTGGAAAGGTCAAACAGTTTCCTGACCAGTTGCTTTCTTCGCTCCCAGTCGGAGTGCTGGAAGGCATCATCCAGGATCAGAAACAGGGGTGTGCCGGCCAATTGTCTGGAAGCAAACCCAATCCGCAAGCCCAGTAGCACCTGTTCGCGTGCGCCTGTGCTCAGGTCAGCCACTCGGTAACGGTTATATGAATCTGACACAAACAACTCGCCTTCCTCCTTTTCCATCCTGTCATAATGAATAGTGGTGGACCGAAGCGCCTCACTGATTGTTTTGGAACTCAACGCATCCTCAATACGTTCATCCTCGATCGTGCGCATTTCTTCCAACACCTCGCTGACTTTGATACGGGCTAGAATGTTGGCAGTAACATCCTTATACCGATCAACCATATCCTCTCTTCTCTTGATCATTGAATCGATCAGTGTATCCCATTCACAGGTGATAGCTTCCCCGGTAATGCCGCATACAGCCTGCTTTAGTTCCTGAAGTTTTCCTTCTGTTTGATTCAATTCCCGCTGGAGGTTTTCAAGTTCTTCGGAAACAGATATCAGGCGGTGGGCATCATATGCCACATCTGCAGGTTCCTGAACATACTCTGTTTCTGCAATGTCCAACCTGGACAATTCGTTATCCTTTTTGTGCTTCTGATCCACCAGATATCGCCTCTTCTCCAATAGGGCATTGATAATCTCCTGCCATTCACCGCCCATATCCTTGCTGTCAGCAAGGTTCCTAAAATCATCCTTAATTTGCTTCCCCATCTCATTTAAATCGCCAGTCAGACTCTGAACATCCTTTTC
>CAIWRB010000075.1 GCA_903914955.1 uncultured Chloroflexota bacterium
CGAAAGAATTACTGAAATTGCGTTCCTGACTGCATTCACTAAAATGGGAAACCAGGAGTTCAAACTCCAGGGCATTGTGCACACAGACGCGAGGTTGATACCGGCGATCACACAAATCTAAAAACTTCGCCGTGCGGATAAATTGTCTTAGGCTCTTTGAAAACGGCGGCGAAGTAATTTATTGGAGATAACTATGGAATGCGAATGGTATGAATGCAAGAATGAAGCAATCGGAATTTCCAGCAGGTTCTCAGGAATGAAGCTTTGCGAAGCTCATCACAAAACGATCGACGGAGGAAATTGGATCATAGCCGACGTGGATCAAGTGGCAGAGATGCTCAATACATTTCATGACCGCAGAAAAAGCAACGGACTTACAAAGGCGGCGGATAAGTACGAACAGCTAAAGAAGTTCATATCCAACCTCAGTGACGATCTTTCAGATTGGCGCTGAGTTTGCTTGAAGTATTTGAAGAACAGTCTCTGACAACAGAAACATAGGAGAAGAAATGAAACTATCCACGATTTTTGAAGCGATGAACCGCGCCAGAGATCACATGGAAGGGTGCGTGGAAAGCCGCAAGGCCGGCCGAATAGACATTCGGGTCGGAACAAGACCGATTGGCAGTACAGTGGCGCAGACGCCAGTACAGCATGTTCCGTGGACACGTTTATGCAAAGACTGTCGAGTATGACAACTTCAAAACGGCTTTGAGACGATGAAATTCATCATCTGGTTCGTCCAACCGAAGATCTGGATACCACTGCTTATCCTGTGGCTCATTATCTTCTCGGTATATCTTTACTTTACCAACCTTCACATTTGTCTCCGCCTTATGTGGCGTGGAGGTGACGCTACAGCCAAAATTCGTATTTGCTAAAGCTTGGCCCGCGCCGCTTTCATTAGAGCCAGATCACAGACTAATCTATTCCTTCATTTAAACCCGCTCCCAGCATGTTTCTTCACCCTACAGTTTCTTAACAATGGTCATGCACCACGCATTGAGGAACTACTAAAAGTTATTGGGTATATAATGAAAGAGGGATCGGAAGGATTACGTTGTCTTACAAAATATATTAATAATATTCAAACCGTTTTTTTTTGAACAAAAGGTGGATAAGCCATGAATGTTTCATCACTGATACTTGTTATAGATGATGATCGTAGTCTCCTAATGGGGGTTTCTGAAATCCTCAAACGTGGAGGTTATGAGGTTATAACAGCCACCAATGGAACTGATGGAATTCAAATGGCATTGGAGAGCTCTCCAGACCTGATCATTTCAGACATGATGATGCCCCCCCCCAGACGGCTCAGAGGTTTTGCGAATTCTTTCCGAACACAGTTCCACTGTTAACATTCCCTTCATCTTCCTGACTGCCCGAACAGATGAAAAGGTCAAGGTGACCAGCCTGAAAAATGGGGCTGATGACTACATCACAAAACCGTTTAGCACAGATGAGTTACTCGGGCGGGTAAATTCCATCCTTCGCCGCAAAGAGATTACAGAAACCTTTGAAGTTCGCAAGCAGACTGAATTGCGTAAGGCGGCCGAAGAAAAACTCAGCGAACGTAGGAAGGAAAATGTTACCGCGGTTCCCGCAACGAAGGCAGATGCCCTACGCCTCGTCCATGAATTGCAAGTTCATCAGGTCGAGCTGGAGATGCAAAATGAACAACTGATCGAGGCTCAGACACAGGCGGAAGAGGCGTATCGCCAGTATTCCGACCTGTATGACTTAGCGCCTGTGGGTTACCTGACACTGGATCGGAGTGGCACGATCAGCAAGATCAATCTGGCTGGCGCGACCATGCTGGGGAAGCCACGCAGCAGGGTGATCGATCGGAGGCTGGCACAATTCATCTCGTATGGATCACTGAATACCTTTGAAGTATTCTTTAATAAACTTTACTATGGGAGTGGCTATGGGACCTGTGAGCTGAGCTTATTGAATAATGACAATGAATGGTTCTGGGTACAGCTCGAAGCGACCAGCTTCGTAGACGGTCAGGAATGCCGCATAATAATGGTGGATATCAACGAGCGCAAGCTGGCCGAAGAGCACAAGCTAGCCGAAGAAATTTTACGGACAAGTGAAGCGAAATTCCGGAATATGTTCGAAAACCACGCCGCAGTGATGCTGCTCATTGAACCCGCAACGGGACATATTTTGGACGCCAATATCGCCGCGGAAAACTTCTATGGATACCCCGTACCCGTCTTGCGCACGATGAATATCAGAGATATAAACACTTTGACGAAGGAAGAAATTCAAATTGAAATGGATGGTGCGCTGCGCGAGCAAAGAAACTATTTCAATTTCCAGCATCGTTTGGCAAACGGAAAAATTCGTGAAGTGGAAGTTCATTCATCACCCCTGACCTTGGAGAATAAACTGATCCAATTTTCCATCATCCATGACATCACCG
>CAIWRB010000076.1 GCA_903914955.1 uncultured Chloroflexota bacterium
AGATAGTCACTTTCCCAGCGTTCGCTTGCTCTTTTTCCCCCCAGCCTCCACCCAATTCTGGATGGTGGCGAAAGGGACAAAAACTCGATGATCACGCCATAGCTGCCAACTTGCATTGCGATACGCCAACCCATCTTCCACCACCACCCGTACTGCCAGCGCAATCACACGATGGGTATAATGGCTGCCGGGCGGTGCGACATCGCTCAAGTCTGTCATGAAATACTTGTTGCATTTCTGACAATGGTGCTGTGAGTAGGTGAAAAGAAGTTCGATCGGTCGTCCAGAGACCAGATCACCGACATCATGCAATTGGCGCTGGTAGACATGCTCTCGTTTCGCCGGTTGCCCACATGACGGGCAGAGGCGCTCGGTCTTATTGCGGTTTTCTTTGATCACCTTCGCTTTGGGCAGATCTTCGATCCGTTTATATTCGGTATCCGGCTTATACTCGCCCGGACCAAGTCTTTTTACTGGCTTTTTGGCTGGAGTTGGCGTTTTCATCCCGCCAGTTTACTCCAAAACACCAGTTTTGGACGCACTTTCTTCGTTAGCCTTGCTACAGTATCCATTTGTGCCCAATTTATTCAGATGACGCCACGAGTCTTAATTCTTGTCAAGCGACCTTGGAAAAATCATGGTTCTCAGCAAATCTGATTAAGGTTTTAATCAATCCGCAGATGACGTAGAAAAAGCAATAAAAAACCTGCGCCATCTGCGAAAAGTTTTTATACTGAGAATTGACGGGAGTTGCATCCAAGCATTGAACAAATAACCTGCAAAATAAATAGATAGTTTTTTTGGCACAGTGGGCCTTTATTGTAGGTATGCCGAAGATCAAAACATAATCTTTTTTCAACTAAATAATGTGCGGGTATGGCTGACTGAATCATGGGTTACCTCCATGGATTTGGTATTGTTTTTCAGGAGGATGCCATGAAGAGCAACATTGTTAAGTTCTTTATGATCATGACCATTTTGGTTGTGACTCTTGAGGCTGGCCTTGTGGGAAAAAGTGCTATTTGTGCCCGCTTTCTATATAAGTCCCTTGAGATTATTCTTTTTGAAAAAACTGATTAAGAATTGCGATCCAGGTTGTGCTCTTATCTCAGAATAGAACGGAGCCTAAGTGTTATGCGAGGATGGAAGGTATTTCTTCGTTGGCTGGTATTTATAATCTTAAGCGGATTCGTTGACGTATCTGCAACGGGATGTTATTCAAATCAGGAGGATCTCCATGCTATAGCGACGGAAAAAATTCCTGTAATGGTTACAACACTGAGCAAGAACGATTGGGATAACATAACAACATCAACTTTCACTTCTACTTTGGCCCCCATCTCCACAAGTATCGAAACAGATTCTTCATCAAGCACCACAACGCGACCTATCATTGCCACGTTGATTAAAACACACGTATGGCATATTGCCCCAATTATCTATGTCATTCCCAAATCAACCCGTCTTCCAAGGAAGAAAGCCACTATTACGCCGACTTCTATTGTAATAGAAACTCTTGCCTTTCTGCCTTCAGTTCCACTTTATCTTATTCTCATCAGCGAATTCCGCACACGTGGACAAAACGGTGCCGGCGATGAATTCATCGAGATATTCAACCCTGGCGGCGATACCGTAGACATTGGTGGATGGTTGATCAAAAAGTCCAGCGGTTGTGGGGCGAGCTTGGTAACATTGCTGACCGTGACCGCCGGTATTCAACTCTCGCCCGGCCAACATTTTCTGGCCGCACCATCGGGGACGAGTGTTAATAATCCAGACCTAAATTTTACGGCGGGCATAGCAGACAATGGCGGTATTGCTCTTTTTGACAATCAAGGAATTGCCATTGATAAGGTAGGCCTGTGTGCGAGTACCTCGTACTTACTGAGCGTCTCATAGTTATCTAAACTTTTGTGATGTGCTAAAACTATAGCATGTCAAAGAAAAAATCACAATCAACAAATTGGAAAGAACGACGCCGTATTCATGCGCTAAAACTTAAGCGTAATGGTTGGAAG
>CAIWRB010000077.1 GCA_903914955.1 uncultured Chloroflexota bacterium
GGTGCGTGGTGACGATGGCAATGCGCATTATATTCTCCTCGGTTATCGGTATACACCGCGCAGGTCATTTGCTTTTATCTTTAGCAGGTCACGCAGGAAGCGTTGAACTTCCTTGCGGGTGTCGACCTTGGACCCCGGCGCATCGATCCAGGAAACGGGCACCTCCGCGATCTTGTATCCGTATTTGGCGGCGAGGTAAAGAATTTCCAGGTCGAACGAGAATCCCATGATGGTCTGTTTGGTATGGAGTTTTTGCGCGGCTTCATGGGTGTACATTTTGAATCCACACTGTGTATCCTTGACCCCGATGCGGAAAATATTCTTCACGATCCAGCGCAGTCCGCCGCTGAGTACCTTTCGGAAAAATGATTTCTTTCCTTCTTCTGCGCCATCCGCGGCACGCGAACCAACTGCCACATCATAGCCTTCGCCTTCCAGTTTCTGAAGAAGTTTGGATACTTCTTCGATCGGTGTGGAATTGTCCGCATCGGCAAAGAGCACGAATTTTCCGCGCGCGGCCAGCATGCCCCGTTGAACAGCACTGCCTTTGCCTCCATTTTTTGGAGCCTTCAAAACGACCAGATTCGCCAGACCAAGCGCGGTTACGATATTGACCGTGTCATCCCTGGAGCCGTCGTCAGCGATGAACATTTCCCACGGGAAGCCAAGGTCAGAGACGTGCGATGCGATCGCACCGATCGTTGCCACAATGCGTTCCTGTTCATTATAGGCGGGGATGACGATCGACAGCCTCGGCTGCGTGTCTATAGGCATTGATTTCCATTTGGCATAGTTTTCATACGGCATAAGAAACTCCTGTGGACCTGGAAACAGCCAGCTCCAGTTTTCAATATTAAATAATCACGCGACAAATATCCAGTTGACAAAGATCGCTACAAACACTCCAAGCAAGGCGGCAAACGACACAGTTAATGTGCGGTCGACAACTTCACGGCGTCCCCACCAGCCAAACAACATGAAGGCGGGAAATGCGGTAAGAACATAGCGGAAGATGCTTCCCACCGCGCTCGCCGATGGCACCAGCATCAGGATCAAGACATAGATGGCATAGCCTTCGCCCAGTTTAACCCAGATAAAGGGCACAAGTGACAGAAAAATCAACAGGCTGGTTACGTTCCAGAAACGGGTCAGCCAGCCTTTATTAACCTCGCCTTTTATCAATTCAACGATATTGTTTTTTATGACAGCGACCGGTCCAATATTTGCCCGTCCCCAGGCGCTTTGAACTTCAATAAAAGCCAGCGGGCGCTGGAAATTGTGTTGCAGAAAATAGATGTAAACCAGCAATCCCAACGGGATAAGCGAAATGATCAGGACTTCAAACCAATTCTGCTTCAACCCATGGACGAGATTGACCCATGTTTCTTTTTTGTGGACGGAAGTCAGGGTCCAGCCTTGAACGCGCAGCCATTCCCACAGGACCAGAGCCCACATCAAAATACCCAGATTGCGCGTGGCGGCCGCGAGGATCCCAAAGATCGTAGCGCTCATCCATTTGTGTTTGCGCGCAAAATACATTGTCGCAACCGACAGTAACAGGAACAGGCTCTCGGTATAGACGGCAGAGAAAAAAAACGAAACGGGAAACAACGCCAGATATATAACAGCACGTTTCGCTGAACCCGTATCGAGTTCAAGTTCGGTCAACAAATAGAGAAATATCAATCCGATTAATAATGCCAGGTTGCTGATCAGGAAACCGGTCAAGATCAAATCCCCACCCAATGGAATGGAAACGAGGCGCATGATGATGGGATATAACGGAAAGAAAGCCACGTTGCTTTGTTGACCGGGATTATACCAATATCCATCGGAAGCGATTTCCACGTAATACTGACTGTCCCATTTTGCCCATGTGGAAAGGAATGGGCTGTTCTCGTCTGCAACCCAATGACCCTCCTGGGTGGGCAGCATCGTGTCTGCGAGCATGCCCATCCCAAAGATCAATAAACGGCTGACAGTAAAA
>CAIWRB010000078.1 GCA_903914955.1 uncultured Chloroflexota bacterium
AAGCGTGACGGGCAGGGCCTTATTTTGACCAATTTTTAAATTGGTCAAAATTCCATCCCGCGAGATTTATCTCGCGCTCTTGACCTTCCTTGCCAATCAAGTGACGAGATAAAACTCGTCCGACGCAGCTCTCGCGCTCTTGCTATGCCGAAAGGAGGTTGGATGGGAAGATCTTGCCGGGGTTTAGTATCCAATTCGGGTCAAGGCTGCGTTTGAGACTGAACATCACATCCAGCCCGGCGCCATGCTCCTTGCGCATAAACTGGGTCTTACCCATTCCGATACCGTGCTCACCCGTGGCGGTGCCATCCAACTCGATAGCCTGATTTACCACCTCCGCATTCATCTGCATCGCAGTTTGATAAGCAGAATCATCGCCGGTGACATAAAGAACATGAATATTGCCATCCCCGGCATGCCCGAAGGCATACGCCATGACTTCATAGCGGCTTCGGCAAGTTTCAATAAACTTGATCAGCTCCGGATAGGCGCTGATTGGCACAGCCACATCGCTATTCGTGACCTTGTGACCGGGGTGATTGCGCACGATGGTTTCCATGGTGTGATGGCGGGCATGCCAGAGTTTAAGCCGTTCGGATTGGTTTATGGTGGAAAAGAACTGCACAGCGCCTGTTTCGATACAAATTTTGCGGACAATTTCCAGAATTTCCTGCATCGAACCGGCATGCGTCGAATGGAATTCCATCAGGAGCGTGGGTTTGGCGGGCAGATTAAGCCCATCATTTTTTGAGATCAGATCGATCGTGATTTCATCCAAATATTCCAGGGCAGCCGGATCCAATCCGCTGCCGCGCACCCCCACAACCGCTTCAATGGCTGCCGTCACACTTTCAAAGGAAGCGATCGCAGCGCTGATATGAACCGGAACCGGCGCCAGCTTGAGCGTAGCCGCCGTGACCAATCCGAGCGTCCCCTCACTGCCAATCATCAAATGAGTCAGGTCGTAACCCGACGACTGCTTGACAGAACGTGAACCCGTCTGGATCACACGTCCATCGGCCAGAACTAGCTCGAGCTTGAGAACATTGTCACGGGTGGCGCCGTATTTGACCGTGCGGATGCCGGCGGCGTTGTTACCCACCATCCCGCCGATCGTTGCATTTGCGCCCGGATCGGGCGCAAAGAAAAGCCCGTGCCGGGCCAGATGATGATTAAGATCCTTGTAACCGAGCCCCGGCTGAACCGTGACCTGAAAATCGTCGGCCTGCACAGCCAGGATGCGGGTCATACGCTCAAACGAAAGCAGGATGCCGCCGTGGAGTGGGATTGGATTGCCCTCAAGCGAGGTGCCCGCGCCCCAGGCTGTGACCGGGATGCGCTCCTGATTGGCAAACGCCAATACCCGGCTGACCTGAACCGTATCGGTGGCCCAGACCAACGCTTCGGCGCAATGAGCAGTTTGAATACCCTGATCGTTGGCATGCAATTCCAGATCGGCATTTTTTAGGCTGACATTTTCCGTTCCGGATATTTCAGTCAGGCGCGCGATGATTTCAGGGGTGAAAATTTGGTAAGCAGGCCACACATCGGTTGATTTCATAAGCACCATCTTTCCTGGTCAAGCGCCTCATCCCACACGGGCTGAGGCGCTGATCCAGCCTGGGGATTTTTAGATATTTTTCATTAATAATCCACTTATAATGATTTGCTTGGTGTTGGATTGATCGTTTTCGGAGTTTCACCGCCAACACGGATGGCGCTCTTAAGCTTGAAACCTTTCGAGCTCAAGCTCACCACTGCAGGCGGGAAGGACAGGGCGGTTAAGACGTTTTTTTGAGTTTTCTGTAGCGTTTTCAAGGTTCATCCTTTGGGCAATTCGTTTCACTTTAACAGGATATGCCCGTACAATTCCATTTTTCTTGCGAACTGGGGGTATCACCCGCTCGCAAGCTGCTGCGCACCCGCAGACCCACCCGGGATACCCTGATTTTGACCATCTTCGGTTTGGACATGGTTATCTCCTTACACCACACAACAAAAGTATTTTGGAGCAATCCTACTCACCGGGTAAATCGAAGGGTTGAGAGAGTAGAAGGTGATTTTGCCTGCCACCCGTCCGGTTGGGTTACGGCCGCTTGCCGTTCAGATTTCCGCCGCCGATCAACAGCCCGGTTTGCAG
>CAIWRB010000079.1 GCA_903914955.1 uncultured Chloroflexota bacterium
GTTTCTCCGGAGAAAGGAAAAAGTGAATCCAAAGTGAAAGCGCCGCTTAAAAAAACTTCCGCGCCGAAAGCTCCGAAGCAAAAACCTGTTAAACCGAAAGCTCCCAAAGCCAAAGCTCCCAAACCCAAAACCTCAAAATTGGTCGCGAGGAAAACTGGAACACCAAAATCGTCGGTCCCTGAAGTAGACCCTGTGGCGATTGGCGAAGTTGAATCGTACAGCCTGACACGGAAAACGCAGGAGACCCCGATATCTGCTGCTGTTGTGGAAAAACTTGAACCTGAGGTGAAGGAACAAGAAAAGCAGAAAGTTTCCGTTCCTATAAAACAAGAAGTAAAAAAGGAAGCGCCAATTTCTACTGTCCAACGACAGGCGGGCAGGTACGATGTGCCGCCGAAACAGATAACACCAGTTGCGCGATCCTCGTCATACACACCCTCATCCTTTGGAACATCCTATAAGCAGAAAAACAATCAGCGTATATGGTGGATTGGTGGTGTAATCGTGTTGATTTTGATGTGCGGTGGATTTGGATTGAATTATATGAAAAATCGAAGCACTGTACCACTCGAGCCTTCAGTCCCGGAAATTTCTTCAACTCCGGTGTCAACCTCTACGAGCGAGCCTTTTACCGCCACGGCGGCCACACTGCCAACAGAAACAGTTGCTCCCACTGAAACCATCGCTCCGACCGAAACACCTTTTGTTGAACCAACCATTGGCGTTGGCTCAACCATAATTGGCGCAGACGGCATGATCATGCGTTATGTGCCTGCGGGTGAGTTTTCGATGGGAAGTGATGCAAATTCAGATGAACAGCCGATCCATTCAGTGACTTTGGATGCTTACTGGATTGACCAGACTGAAGTTACGAATGCCATGTATATAAAATGTGTGCAAGCGAACGAATGCAAACCGCCCAGGGAATTAACTTCCAATACCCGTGAAATTTATTTTTACAATCCCGGATTTGGAAATTACCCTGTTATTTCAGTCTCCTGGAATGACGCTGTTGACTATTGCTCCTGGATCGGTCGTAGATTACCCACCGAAGCTGAATGGGAAAAGGCTGCGCGCGGGACTGACGGGCGAATTTATCCCTGGGGCAATGACGAACCCTCCGCTAATTTTATCAACATGGACAACTCTGACACAACAGAAGTTGGTTCGTATCCAGATGGCGCCAGTTTCTACGGAGTTTTAGATATGTCAGGTAATGTTTGGGAATGGGTAGCTGATTGGTATGATAAAGCTTACTATCAAACCTCTCCTTCCTCAAACCCGTTAGGCCCAGAGTCAGGAGAACTTCGCGTACTGCGGGGAGGCTCGTGGTTCAATCTTGATCATAATGTCAGTTCTTCTCAACGTTACATGAACGGTCCAAGATTTAACCTTTCCCGCATCGGTTTTCGTTGTTCTCAAAGTGTAGCCCCGTAGGTGATTTGCAGTTCGTTATAACTAACTGAATCCGTAAAAAATTAAAACGCGCCACACCTCACTTCCGAAAATACTACGGGATTGTGGTGTGGCGCGCGGTGCAAGTAAAATAATTTTTTCCTTTGAAAAAGTCAAATTGAGAATTGACGATTTGAAGCGTGTTTCTTCGGGGATTTTTCACGAGTCGGGTATACTCGACCAATGCAATCGAATATAAGATTATATAGCCCTGAAGACTTTGAAGATATTAAACGCCTGTGGTTTGAAGCAGAAACTGTTGCCATGCCAAAACTCATGGAGCGCATGGGTCATAAAATTGAAGATGCGCGCGAATATTTCCTGAAAGCCGTTGTGGCTGAAGATCAAATATGGGTTTATGAACGCGGTGGAATTCCTCTGGGGTTTCTAGGAATTCAAGGAGCTTTCATAGACCGTTTGTATGTTGACCCCAGCTTTCACCGTCAAGGTATTGGGCAGGCTTTACTCATGAAAGCGCGTCAACTTTTGCCAAAACATATCTGGTTATACACTCATGCCGCAAACAAAATGGCACGCGCCTTCTATGAAAAAAATGGATTCGTCGCTGAAAAATTTGGTGTCAGCCCTGAACCTGAATCCGAACCGGATGTTGAATACCACTGGTGGGCACACCCCCTTCATAAATAAACTATGCGCCCCACATATCTTGAAGTCAATCTTTTCCAGCTAAAGCAAAACCTCGAAAATATCCGCGCACATGTTTCGCCTGCGAAAGTTCTTGTTGTTTTAAAAGCCAATGCCTATGGTCACGGCGTAGACGACGTTGCACCCTTCATCGCGCCTTTTGCAGATTACATTGGCGTGGCCATTGTGGAGGAGGGCATTCATCTTCGTAAAATGGGAATTCAGACTCCGATCCTCGTCATGGGCGGAACACTTCCCGAACAGTTACCTGATTTTATTGAATATGACATAACCCTCGCAGCAACTTCTATTAATCTGTTGACTGCTGCAGAACAATTGGCATTAGCTTCAGGCAAGCGCCTCAAAATCCACCTCAAGATCGATACTGGCATGGAGCGCATTGGCGTCCGCGAATACGAAGCTGACGCTCTCATTAAAAAGTCTTTGTCGTGTAGCCACTTAGAGATAGAAGGCATTTTCACCCACTTTGCAAATTCAGAAACTATAGAATCCGATGGCACGCTGACTGAATCCAAAGCTGTGAGATCATCACTTCAGCTTGAAAGATTTCAAGAAGTTTTATCCATTTATGAAAAACTGAGTGAGCCGTATCCTCAGTTAAGACATACCGCAAATTCAGGCGCGACATTAATAATGCCAGAGAGTTATTACGATATGGTGCGCCCAGGTGTTTTGTTTTATGGGGTATATCCTGCCAGTGATATTGAAAGAACCATTGAAGTAAAACCAGCGCTCGTTTGGAAATCAAAAGTTGTGTATAACAAGGTCACTCTGCCTGGACGTGGAGTCAGTTACGGGTCGTTGTGGCAGGCTGAAGCGCCGACAAGAATTGTCACAGTCCCATGCGGATATGCTGATGGCTATTTCCGCCGCATGACAAATCAAGCGCGAGTTATCATCAATGGCAAATCATATCCACAAGTTGGGCGCATTTGCATGGATCAATTCATGGTGAATGTTGGCGATGATGACGTCAATATCGGGGATGAAGTTACGCTGCTTGGCAATGGAATTACCGCCGAAGAACTCGCGAGTTGGACAGGGACGAACGAATATGAAGTTTTGACGAACATCAGCGCGCGTGTGCCGCGCGTGTTTACGGGTGCGGTACAATAGTTAGACTAAATTGAAATTGAGGTGAGAGTTGAATTCGAAGATAAAAAATTATTTGATTTTGTTCGGTGTGGCAGGAATTGTCATTGCGCTCGACCAATGGACAAAATGGCTTGTGCGCACGAATATTGAGTTTGGCAAACAATGGCTTCCAGAGGGATTGAACTGGCTTTTTCCATATGCGCGTTTTGTGTATTGGCATAACAGCGGTGCGGCGTTTGGTATGTTCCAAAATGGGAACTTGGTATTTACCATGCTGGCTTTCTTTGTGATCGTCGCGATCATATATTATTATCCACTTGTGGAAGCAGAAGATTGGACCTTGAGACTCGCGATGGGCTTGCAGTTGGCCGGCGCGGCTGGAAATTTGATCGACCGAATGTTCTTTGGGAAGGTGACGGATTTTATTTCTGTTGGAACTTTCCCGGTTTTTAATATTGCAGATTCTTCTATTACGATCGGCGTCATCGTTTTACTGCTTGGCGTCTGGTTCAAGGAATATCAGGAAAAGAATAAAGCAGCAGAACAATCGTCTGTGAACAGCGATTCCGTTCCAATTGGCAGTGAAAAGTCAAAAATGAATGGTGAGCAATCTTGAGTGATCGCATTGAAAAATTTCATTATGATGGCGAAAAAGCGGAACGCCTCGATAAATACCTCGTGACCTGTTTGCCAGAATTTTCGCGCGCGCGTTTGCAGGGATTGATCGACAATGGTTTTGTTTCCATCAATGGAGCTCTGGCCAAAAAATCGGGGCAATCGATTGACTCTGGTGCACTGATCGAAGTGCGTGTACCGCCGCCTGCGCCAAGTGGTTTGGTGGGTGAGGACATTCCGCTGGATATTATTTTTGAAAATGATGATCTGATCATCGTCAATAAGCCCGCGGGCATGGTAGTTCATCCTGCGGCGGGACATGCTTCAGGAACACTGGTTCACGCCGTGCTAGGCTATGACCCTGATATGGAAGGCATCGGCGGTGAAGAACGCCCGGGCCTGGTTCATCGCCTGGACAAAGAGACTTCGGGTTTGATCGTGCTCGCCAAGAATGAACGTGCGCACAGATGGCTGCAGGATCAATTCCGTTTGCGGACTGTTGAGAAAACCTATCTTGCGCTGGTGGATGGCAAGCCGCCCACTCCTACGGGACGGGTGGAAGCTTCCATTGGGCGTGACCCAAGCCATAGAAAACAAATGGCGATCGTCTCTGCTGGCAAAGGGAGGGAATCTGTCAGCGAATATAAAACACTTGAATCGTTCAAAAATCATACACTTTTGGAATTTCATCCGTTTACTGGGCGCACTCATCAGATCAGATTGCATTGCCAGTTTTTAGGGTGCCCAATCGTGGGCGATTCTATATATGGAAAGAAAAGTTTGACAGTTGATATTAACAGACATTTTTTGCACGCAGCTAAATTAAGTATCATCCTTCCGAATGAAAAGAAACTGCGTTTGTTCGAAGCTCCATTGCCTGAAGAGCTGGAGAAGGTTCTGGAAGAAGTTAGGAACTACTTGTAATCAGGAGACTTGCATGGAATATGTAGATCTTAGATCCGATACGGTCACCAAACCCACGCCTGAAATGCGCGAGGCCATGGCTGAGGCTGAGGTGGGCGATGATGTTTATATGGATGACCCTACTGTAAATAAATTACAGAAAAAAGCCGCTGAGATGCTCGGTAAGGAAGATTCGCTTTTTGTGCCTTCTGGGACGATGGGCAATTTGCTGGCACTTCTGGTGCATTGTCAACGCGGGCATGAAGTGATCGTCGGTGACAAGTCTCATATTTATATTAACGAAGCGGGCGGGATGTCTGCGCTCGGTGGGATTCATCCGCGCCCGATCCTTAATCAAATTGATGGCACACTTCTGCTCGACGATATTCGCGCAGCCATTCAGACCGAGGATGTTCATCATACGATCACGCGGTTGATCTGCCTGGAGAATACTCAGAACACTTGTGGCGGGGTTGTGCTTTCAGTGGAGTATACACGGGCTGTGGGAAAGATCGCGCGTGAAAATAATTTATCATTGCATCTTGATGGCGCGCGGATTTTCAACGCTGCGACCGCGCTTAATATTTCTGTTAAAGATTTGGTTGAACCCGCTGATTCGGTCATGTTTTGTCTAAGCAAGGGATTGGCTTCGCCTGTCGGCTCGATGCTGGTTGGAACAAATAAATTTATTAACCGCGCGCGTCACTTGCGGAAGATGCTGGGCGGAGGGATGCGTCAAGTTGGGGTGTTGGCGGCTGCGGGATTGATCTCGCTGGAGAAAATGTCTGCGCGGCTTGAGCAGGATCATGCCCGGGCAAAGAATCTGTTTGAGGGGTTGAAACAGATCCAGGGATTAAAGCTGGATGCGAGTCCTTCATCCAACATGGTGTATTTTGATCTTCTGGACGAAGTCAAGTTAAGTGTCGACCAAATTGTCGAAGTGATGAAGAAACGCGGCATTTTGGTGGATTGGGCGGGGCCGAGCCGCTTCCGTTTGGTGACACATTATTGGGTGGATGATGCCGGCGTGGAAAAAACCTTGCATGCGTTTGGGGAAGTGTTTAAAAACCCTCAAGGTTAGTCGAAAATGACTGATAGCCCTTTCAAAAGGCCAATTGTGATTCCTGATATAATCCCAAAGAACAATCGGCCTTTCCGCGGGGATAGGATCTTTTGTAAAAATCTCAGACAAGGTAAATGCTAATGCAAAATTTTATTACTCTCGAACAGATTGACTCAGCCGCGCATGCGATAAAGAATCGTATATCCATTCAACCGGTGGTGGGGATCATTCTTGGTTCCGGGCTTAATGGTCTGGCTGATTCTGTTGAAAATGCAGTTCGCATTTCTTACAGTGATCTGCCAAACTTTCCTGTTTCTACCGTTCAAGGACACGCCGGCCGATTTGTGATTGGAGAACTGGAGGGAAAGCCTGTTCTTGTCATGCAGGGACGTATTCATTATTATGAAGGCTACACAATGGGAGAGGTGACTTTGCCTGTGCGTGTCATGCAGCGAATGGGTATTCCGAATTTGTTTGTAACAAATGCCGCGGGCGGTGTACATCCAGATTTTGAACCAGGCGATGTTATGCTAATTACAGACCAATTAAATTTGATGGGAATGTCCGGCTTAAATCCGCTGATGGGGCCGAATTTAGATGAGATCGGTACTCGCTTTCCGGATATGAGCCGCCCTTATGATAGTGAGTATTGCGATATTGCCCGAATGGTTGCGAAAGAGAATGGTTTGACTTTGAGGCAGGGCGTTTACGCCGGCTTGAGCGGGCCGTCATTCGAATCTCCTGCGGATCTGCGCTTTTTGCGACTCGCCGGGACAGACGCCGTAGGAATGTCTACTGTGCCGGAAGTGATCATCGCGCGGCATGGCAACATGCGCGTACTTGGACTTTCGGGAATTAGCAATAAGGCAAATCTTGACGGATCAACACTTACAACTCACGAAGAGGTTATGGAAGCAGGAAAAGTAATCACGCCCAAGGTTGAGAAGATCATCCGTGGTGTGTTGCACAGTTTGTAAAAATCTTGCCGAAATACACGAATGACAGAATTTTATAAATTCCTCGCTTCGTACGAGGTATTGATATATATCCTGCTGGCAATTGGCGCCTTGTTCGCTTTTCGCTGGTTATACCGTTCATGGCGTGAATGGCAAACAGCTATTTATAGTTTGGAACGCCAGTTCTCGATCCGCCGTCTCGGACAATCTGGGGCGATTTCAATCCTGATCTTGATCCTGTTTTGCTTTGAGTTGTTCATGGCCTCTTATATTATTCCAGGGCTTCCTTCTGATTTTTTTCTTATCACGCCAACGGTTGACTTTATCTCAACCCCAACGGGAACGCTATCTGTGGAGATGTTAACTCAATTCGCCAATTCACTTCCGCGATCGACGCCTGTCAACACTGTTGGATGTACGCAAAACCAGATCATAATCACTTCACCCAAGCCGGGAGAGGAAATAAAAGGTTCAATAGAGTTGATCGGGACGGTTAATATTTCAAACTTCGGTTTTTATAAATATGAAGTTGCGTCGCAGGGAAGTGATACTTGGGCGACCATCTCAGCCGGGCGTGCTATTGTGAACGACGCTTCTCTTGGGCGCTGGGACACGACCGCCTTAACTCCCGGTGACTATCAATTACGCCTTGTGGTTACTGATAATCAAGGTCAGGCCATGGAGGCATGTGTTGTGCCGGTGCGTGTTCTGCCGGTACAATAAATACAACTTGGGAATATTATGTCAGATATTCAAATTCGTCCTACTGTTGCAAATGATCTTTCCCGCTTAATGGGAATTGATCATTCCATTTCAAGTGAATCGGTTTGGCAGTTGGAATTGCGCCGTGAAACTGGACAGGTAACGGCTGCGTTTCGTGAAGTTCGTCTGCCTCGTTCGATCACGATCGTATACCCGTATAATCCGTTCGCGCTAGCGGATGATTGGGCCAGAAAATCCATGATGTACACAGCTTTGATCGGCCAGGAACCGGTAGGATATATCGGTCTGTTTGAGCGTGGAACAGCGTCGTTGATCTATATAACCGACCTTGCGGTGAATGTGGCACACCGCCGCCAGGGTGTGGCAAACACTTTATTGCAAGCCGCACAGGATTGGGCGGCGGGCAGATCGCATCGCCGCATCATTCTGGAAATGCAGTCGAAAAATTTTCCTGCAATTCGTCTCGCTCAAAAATTAGGCTATGAGTTCTGCGGGTATAATGACCACTATTACCTTAATCAAGATGTGGCTTTGTTTTTCGGCAAGGCTTTGAAATAGACCTTTTGCAGTTGTGACCGTTCTATGGTGAATCTTTTATTGGAAGGGTTTGCATGATTATCGGTTGGATGGATACATTGCTGGCGGGGATCCAGACTCTTAACCAGATACTGACGGCGGGTATCGCTATCACGGCGTTTTCGCTATTCCTATACGCGCTCTCATTTAATTTGCGCGATAGGGTGGCGCGTTCGTTCGCAATTATTTTACTGTGCGTGGTGATCGTATTCACTGCAGAAGCATTGCAGGATAAATCGCTGGCGATAAAAACGATAGACCTGCTTTTACATTTGCAATGGTTTGGTATTGTATTTCTGCCTGCGGCTTATTTGCACCTTTCTGACGCCTTGCTTGTGACAGCCGGCCGCCCTTCGCGTGGTCGTAGACGGGTTGCCGTGCGCGGCATGTACCTTGTCTCTGCTTTTTTCCTTGCTCTCCTGGCATTTGGATATTTACTTGGCCCGCTCGTTCCTGATGGGCAGCCTGCCCCTCATCTCATGCGGACGATGTGGACGGAAGTTTTTACGCTTTTCTATGTCGGGGCGATGGTTTGGGCAGGCGTGAATTTTTCGCGCGCCTATCGTCTCATGTTGACTCGCTCAGGCCGCCGCCGCATGTTATATCTGATGGCTGGTGCCACGGCTCCGGCGCTTGGTTCATACCCATATCTTTTATTCGGTTATGGACTCGCCGCACAGCATCCGTATTTATTCTGGAGCGTGGCAACTGTGATCAATGTTCTGGTTGGCGCGTTGGTGATCGTGATGGCGTATTCGGTTGCGTTCTTTGGCGTTTCGTGGCCTGACCGTGTTATCAAAAGCCGTTTATTCAAATGGATCATGCGCGGACCTGTGACCGCGTCAGCAGCTTTGGCGCTCATGACAGTCGTTCGCCGCGGGGGAGAATTGTTCGGAACACCTTATACCGCTTTCGTACCCTTTATTGTGGTCGTGACAGTATTGTCGCTTGAACACGGCATTACTTTTGCCGCCCCAATTTGGGAACGCTGGCTGTTTTTTGGAAGTGACCGTGCTGAATTAAAAATACTTCAGAGTTTCGAAGAGCGTCTGTTAACTCAAAGTGACTTGCAGCAGTTTCTCGAAGCTGTGATTGCAGCAGTTCGAGATCATTTGCAATCCCCATCCGCGTTTATTGCCGCATTGGATGACGAGACTTTATCGCCCATTGTCGTAGCCGGAAATCGCGCCATGCTCGATCAGGAAAGTCTTACCGAAGCCTTGGAGCAAGTTCAAGGCGATACGCGTCGCGAATTTCAGTGGGGAAATTTCTGGGTGCTGCCATTGCACCAACACAGACGCGCAGATATGGATCAGGATGAAGTTCCGCCTTTGCTTGGGCTGCTCGGTGTCGCGCGGCGTGAGAATCAAACCATGGAGCGTGAACAGCGAGATGCGTTATGGCTGCTTGCCGACCGCGCCGCTCTGGCGCTGGAAGACCGTCAATTGCAGCAACGGGTATTCCGTTCGCTGGCTGACCTTCAACCGAAAGTGGAAATGATCCAACGTATGCGCGCGGCAGGACGTTATGACACTAGGGCAAGTTTGCTCGCCGAGCCTCTGCCGCAGGAAGCAGATCTTGCAAACTGGGTCAAGGATGCACTCACTCATTATTGGGGCGGTCCTAAACTTACGAATAATCCATTGATCAAACTTCAGGTGGTTCGTGAACTTGCCGAACAGGATGATGGCAACTCGGCGAATGCGCTCCGCTCCTTATTGCGGAAAGCTGTCGATCAAGTCAAGCCGAAAGGAGATCGCAAGTTCACCACAGAATGGATCCTTTACAATATCCTTGAGATGAAATTCATCGAAGGCCGTAAAGTACGTGACGTAGCTTCCCGTCTGGCAATGTCTGAGGCGGATTTATATCGAAAACAACGTGTGGCTTTCGAAGTTGTTGCCAAGGCCATCCTTGACATGGAAGTAAATCTCAAGGAATTATAAAATAATATTCGTTTAACAAAAACGCGTACCCGCGTTAAACTAAAAAGTGTTTGGGAAGGTGACATTATGGTTGTACAACGGAATGAAAAAGAAAATCCAAGTCCAGTGATTGATGAGGGCTGGTGGTCATCAGTGCTTGCGGAGGAGGGCCGTTCTTCGGCCTATACTTTACCTCGGATGGCGGGGAGTAAACCTGAAGACCAAGACGAGGCGAGGATTATCTTAACTGATAAAAAACCCGCCCCAAACTGGAATTTGGTTAAGGATCTATACTTACGTGATCAAATCATTGACCTGACGGTCACCGGACATAACCGGGGGGGATTACTTGTGGAGGGCGATGGGTTATATGGGTTTGTCCCATTTTCACACCTGGTTGATTTGGCTGGAAAAGGAGAGAACACTGACCGCGATCGTGATCTTGAAACTTATATTGGCCGCCTGCTCCGATTAAAAGTGATCGAGTGTGTGCCTGAAGATGGGCGTGTAGTTTTTTCTGAACGCGCCGCGCAATCAGAATCCGGCAAGCGCGCAGAATTATTCCAGGCATTACAGCCGGGTCAACAAGTAAGAGGGGTTGTTACCAACGTGACAGATTTTGGCGTATTTGTTGATCTTGGTGGCGTGGAAGGATTGATCCATATTTCAGAATTATCGTGGGGCCGTGTTTCTCATCCCAGTCAAATCGTGAAGATGGGCAGTACGATTGATGTGCAAGTTCTGGAACTTGCTCCCGAGCGCTCTCGAGTCGCATTGAGTTTGAAGCGCCTGCTTATGAACCCCTGGCTGAATGCCTCAGTTGAATTTCCTGAAGGATGCATCAAATCTGCTACCATCACCAGCGTACTTTCATATGGCGCTTTCGCTCGTCTCGATGAAACTGGCGTGGAAGGACTTATTCATGCTTCTGAGATTCTGCAAGCAGAAGGTTTGCCCATTAAAGAATTTCTCTCAGAAGGGCAGGCTGTCCAGGTACGCATTCTTCATTTGGATGCCGCGCATCAGCGCTTGGGACTCAGCATGAGGCTTGAATAGCTCCCATGTCAGATTCTTCCCCTGAACATAAAAAGCCATATTCAACAGAAGAACCACCTCGTCGAAATGATTGGCTGGAACGGCTCACAAAAATCAATTTGCATTTTGGCCGATTTTTGCGTGACGTGGCTGGTGTAGTTCTTATCGCGTTTGCACTTATGTCTTTTCTTGCAGTGTGGCGTATCACTGATGGAGCACTCCTCACACCTTTTTCTGACCTTCTAAAACTTTGGTTTGGCTGGGGTAGTTTCTTTGTACTCTTTGGATTGGCGTATTTTGGATATTCTCTCCTGCGGCGTGACGGAAGCGATGTGCACTGGGTACAGATCATAGCGCTTGAGCTTACTGCTCTCCTAACCCTGGGATTGCTCGCAGCTTTCGGAGGCAACGATCTTGCCCGGGCAGAGTTAGGCCTGGATGGTGGCCGCCTCGGCTGGGGCATGACCACTCTCGCCTGGCAGACGCTAACCAAAGTTGGTGGAACAACCGTCATTTTCCTGTTATGGGTATTTGCCGCGATGATAGGTTTTGGCTTATGGGAAAAACTTGAAGCCTGGTTATTGATCATCGCCGGTGAAGCCCCGCCTATCATTTTAGGAACTCCAATTCCAGCCGAAACAGAAATAAAAAGTGAGCAACCCGGCAAGACTGGTGCATCCACTGCGCGCAAGAAGACTCAGCCTCTGCCGCCTGAATTCAGGACTTCCTTTAAAGCCTCTGAAAAGAAAGACGAAAAATCCATCAAGGCACCGCCGCGTAGAGACGATCTTCCGCCGCTGACGATCTTGTTGGCTGAATCAGCCATCCGCGCGGATGACCGCACAATAAACCAAACAGCCGGGCTTATCATGAAAACTCTGGCAGATTTTGGCATCCCAGCCACAGTCATCGGTTATCGTGTGGGGCCATCGGTGACGCAATTCGCAGTGCAGCCTGGTTTCATCAAAAAGCCCGGCTCAGATGAAGAAGATGCATTGCAAATGAAAGTCCGTGTTGCGCAGATCGCTTCTCTTGAAAAAGATATTGCGCTGGCATTATCTGCCCAGCGTTTGCGGATCGAAGCGCCGGTTCCTGGTAAACCGTATGTTGGCATTGAAGTGCCAAATACGCATAGCTCTGTTGTCCGCTTAAAAACATTGCTTGAATCGGACGCGTTTTTCAAAGTTGGCGCGCCGCTTGCAGTTGCAATTGGTCGGGATGTTTCTGGTCATCCGTTGATCGCGGATCTGGCGCGCATGCCGCATCTTTTGATTGCCGGAGCGACCGGTTCTGGTAAGTCGGTATGTATCACATCCATCGCAGCTTGTCTCGCGATGAACAATACGCCCGAAGATCTGCGCATGGTGATGATCGATTCCAAGATGGTGGAGTTGATCCGCTTCAATGGCTTGCCGCATTTATATGGAAAAGTGGAAACCAACATCGAACGAATTCTCGGCGTTTTGCGCTGGGTGGTTGTTGAAATGGAGCATCGGTATCGCTTGTTGGAATCAGCGCGTGTCCGAGATCTCGATGCTTATAATCGCAAGGTCACCCGGAAAATTGATGGTGTCGTCCTACCGCGTATCGTTGTGTTGATCGATGAACTCGCAGATTTGATGATGTCTGCTCCTGATGTAACCGAGCATAACCTTGTCCGCCTTGCGCAAATGGCGCGCGCGACGGGTATTCATCTTGTAGTAGCCACGCAGCGTCCGTCAACAGATGTGGTTACTGGTCTTATTAAAGCTAACTTCCCTGCTCGTTTGGCATTTGCTGTCGCTTCCGGCATGGATAGCCGCGTTATTTTGGATTACACCGGCGCAGAGTCTTTGCTTGGGCGCGGCGACATGCTCTTTCTTAATCCCGAGGTTGGCAACCCCGTGCGTGCGCAGGGCGTGATGATCACAGACATGGAGATCGAACGGCTTATATCTCATTGGCAAAAGAATAGCGATGGAGTCGATGATGTCCCGCCGTGGGAAAAACTCCTGCAGGAACCAGAAGAGAATCAGGATGATGGTTTGATCGAACAGGCCATCTCCATTGTTCGCAGTAGTCAACGCGCATCCGCTTCACTGATCCAGCGTCGCCTGAGGATCGGTTATCCACGCGCCGCGCGTTTGCTCGATCAGCTTGAAGAAATGGGAATTGTCGGCCCCTCTCAAGGTGGTGGCAAGGAACGGGACGTACTCGTCAGTGAAGAAGATCTGATGGATGAAGAAAAGAATGACGGATAAGTTTGGAACCATGCCATGAATTCAAAGCCAACATTTTCAGATAGACTCCGTGTCAGCTTCAAGGGCATATTGGATCCCATCGGCGCATTTCTCAATCAAACTGGACTAACTCCGAACACCATCACTTTGTTGGGACTGCTCGGCACGTCGATCGGCGCGTACTTTATTTCGCAAGGAAAAATGACCACGGGTGGAATCATCCTGTTGTTTTCTGTATTGGTTGACGTATTGGATGGCACGATGGCGCGGCTGCGCGGTGAGTCAAGTGACTTCGGCGGCTTCGTGGATTCGGTCAGCGACCGTTACGCTGAATTTATCACCTTCGGTGGTCTCGTATATTTTTTTCTTTCACGCGAAAATTATTCCGGCGTGATGATTACATTTGCGGCTACTGCTGGTTCGGTGTTGGTTTCATACGTCAAAGCGCGCGCGGAGGGCTTGGGTTTCACCGCCAAAGTAGGGCTGCTCACTCGTGTTGAACGCTACTTTGTTTTAATTCCTCTGCTTATCTTCGATCAACCATTTCTTGCAGCCATTCTGATTGCGATCTTCGGTAACATAACAGCACTTCAACGCATCGTTCATGTCCGCGCACAGGGCCATGAACGTATGCGGAAAGCCAGAGAGAACAAAGAGTATCTGCATTGATTCCCATTTCAGAAGGACTTTTAATTTTCCGTTGGAATGGCCTAATGATCGCACTTGGTATTTTAGCGGGATTTTTACTCGCCGCGCGCGAAGCAAAACATCGCGGGTATGATACTGAGATTGTCTACGATCTATTTCTGCCTTTGATATTTTGGGGGACGCTTGGCGCGCGCCTTTGGCATATTCTCACCCCGCCCCTTTCTTCCGTTGAGCTTGGTCTGACAACCCAATATTATTTCTCCCACCCGTTGGACGCGTTGGCATTCTGGATCGGCGGTTATGGGTTGCCCGGCGCCTTGATCGGCGGATTTTTCGCCTTATTTATTTTTGCACGTAAAAAAATTATTTCTGTTTGGGAGTTGGCCGATCTATTCGCCCCCGGGCTTGCTCTCACTCAAGCCATTGGCCGTCTGGGAAATTATTACAGCCAGGAAATTTACGGATTACCTACTAATTTACCCTGGAAGATATTTATTGAGCCCGCTCATCGTTTAATTGGATTTGAGGTTGTGGAAAACTATCATCCATTATTTGGCTATGAAGTGATCCTGAGTATTTTGAATATGGTTTTATTGTTGTGGCTTTCTCGCCGACTTTTAGGTACGCTCAAAGCAGGTGACCTTTTTCTTGCATATCTCGGCTTTTACTCTTTCGTCCGATTTTCTCTTGAATTCCTGCGCCTTGATGTATCCCTTGTCCAGGGAATTAATATCAATCAAGTGTTTTTTGCATTCCTGTTTGTGTGCGCTGCAATGGGTGTGTACTTGAAGCGTCGCTTTTCTCAGAAATTGTAAGGTCTCTGTCAGGCTGATAAATGGTCATTGGGGAATAAAATTGAACTATTACTTCCCAAAGTAAGGTTATAGTTAGGTAACTCGTAGTGAAATTTTCTGGTGATATTATTATCTGATAAGGAACCCAAATGATAGAGACGCATGATCTGAGCAAGCAGTTCAATGAATTTTTAGCAGTGGATGGGGTGAATCTTTCTATTGAGGCTGGACAAATATTAGCGCTATTAGGTCAGAATGGCGCAGGCAAGACCACCACCGTCCGCATGTTGACCGCTTTGCTGCATCCAACGCGCGGTTGGGCAAGAGTGGCCGGCTACGACGTGGTCAAGAATGGGCACGATGTCCGCGCTTCAGTGGGAGTCCTGACAGAACAACACGGCCTATATATGCGTATGACCGCCGTCGAATATCTGGAATTTTTTGGACAGGTCTATAGCCTTTCGTCTGAATATCGCAAATCACGCAGTGACCATTTACTCGAATATTTTGGCCTTGCCGAAGCAGCCCACCGCAGGATCGGTGAATACTCAAAAGGGATGCGTCAAAAACTGGCATTGGCGCGCGCCATGATGCATGACCCCGGTGTGTTACTACTGGATGAGCCCACGTCCGCCATGGACCCTGAATCTGCGCGGTTAGTAAGAGACGAAATCTCGCGGCTGAAATCGACCAAGCGTACGATCGTGATCTGTTCACATAATCTAACCGAAGTGGAATCGCTGGCTGATCAGATCGCCATTATTTATCGTGGACGAATTCTGCTTCAGGGTACGTTGGAAGAGTTGAAGCGGAAAGTGCTTGGTCTGCCAGAATATCAAATACAACTTGCTGATGCTTGGGATTCAAGTAGGTTGGGATTGCCCAAAGATGTGGAAATACTATCTCGGACTGCGACCAGTTTCAAGGTGCGTGTGGAGCGTCCGCAGGAATCCAATCCGCAGATTCTAAGATCACTCGCTGCAACATCCGCAGCCGTGGTGGCTTTTCAAGAAGAGCCGCGCACGCTCGAACAGGTGTACCTCAAGGCGATGGCGGAAGCTAAAGGACTCGAACATGTTCAATAAACTTAGGCTTGTTTGGCTCGTGGCTGGCCGTGAATTAAAAGATCAGTTTCGTGATTGGCGTGTATTGACGCCGATGGTGATCCTTGTATTTTGTTTCCCCATTCTGATGAATGAGTTCGCCAAACAAACTGTGGATTTCCTGAATCAATACAGCGCAAATTTGATCCTTGAGCGTCTTGTACCTTTCTCCATTATGATCATTGGATTCTTTCCGATCACGATCTCGCTTGTGGTGGCATTGGAGGCTTTTGTTGGCGAGAAGGAGCGCGGCACGATCGAACCGATGTTGAGCGCGCCGCTTGATAATTGGCAATTATATTTTGGGAAGCTGTTGGTGGGCGTCATCACACCTTTGGTCGCCAGTTATCTTTCCATTGCTTTTTATCTCGTTTTGGTTTCGCGCCAAAACCTTGTCATGCCGCCATTTATTATCATGCTGCAATTGCTTCTGCTGACTACCGCGCACGCCACGTTGATGGTGAGTGCTGCGATTGTGATCTCAGTGCAATCCACGACAGTAAAAGCCGCGAATTTGCTGGCGTCATTTATCGTGATACCGGTTGCCATATTGATGCAGGGTGAGGCAGTCATGTTGTTTTGGGGAAACGAGCAGGTTCTCTGGCTGGCCATTGCAGGCGTGATGATCATCGCGTTGCTGTTGATTCGTGTCGGCATCGCTCACTTTCAACGCGAATATTTACTTGGACGTGAAATTGATACGATCAATCTACGCTGGCTCTGGCGCACATTTCGGATGAATTTTCTGGGTGGGGCGCGGTCATTCGGCGAATGGTATCAACATGTTTTGGGATCTGCATTGCGCCGTATTGCCCCTGCGATTTTCGTGATCGTATTGGTCGCAGGTGCAAGTTTATGGATGAGTTATGACTGGGTTATTGTCAATGTTACAGACGTTATCAATAAAGCATCTGCTGAAAATCTTGAAAAAATAGCGGCTCGCGCCAGTGAAATTCCAAACCTGTCGAGTCTGAAGGAAAATATTAACGCGCCATTTCTTTTCCTGAATAATACACGCGCTGTGACCCTGATATTTTTTGCAGGACTATTTTCATTCAGTGTTCTGGGTGTTCTGCTTTATATGGTTAATATCGGGTTGATCGGCGGCGTGTTCGCCCTGCTGCAATTGCTAAGTAATCAGATGCCGAACATTCAGCCCGCGCAGATATTTTTTGCAGGTGTTTTGCCGCACGGTATTTTCGAGATTCCTGCGCTGATGATCGGCAGTGCGGCCATGCTTTATATGGGCGTTACCATTGTCACACCGCAGACGGGAAAATCCATGGGCGAAGTGATCCTTGAACTATTTGCAGATTGGACGAAGATCTTCATCGGGCTGGTCGTGCCATTATTGGCAGTCGCCGCATTGGTCGAGGCTTATATCACACCAGCTCTTTTGGCAAATGCGTTGAAGTGAAAAAAATCTCAAACCGCAAACTGAAGCCCGCACTTTGTACAAAAAATCCCCTCCAACTTGGAGAGGATTTTTTCAATTACCATCCTGTGATATAAGGTTCCCATTCCCCGTTTTCAGTCAGATGCCGCCCAAAAATATAAGCCGCGTTTGCCGGTGGTTCTTTTGGAAGGTGCATCAGGCGCATGTGCGCTTCATCCACCTTGCGGCCGCCTTTGTGGTGATTGCATGGTGAACAAGCTGTCGCTAGATTTGTCCACGAGTGCTGCCCGCCGAGATGGCGCGGTATGACGTGGTCGACCGTTAAATTGATCTCACGCCTGCCGCAATACTGACAGGTATAATTGTCACGTCGGAAGATTTCGCGGCGCGTTAATTTCACGTGGGGGCGTGGCCTATGAATTTGGGATTCCAGTCGGATGACAGAAGGACGCGGAAGCAGTTGTGATATTGTACGGATGTGTCCGCGCCCATTTACGATCATACCGGCTTTGCCCGCGAGGATCAGACCAATCGCCCTGCGTGTTGAGCATACGTGGATCGGCTCAAAATTAGCATTGAGTACCAGTACCGGTTCTTGCATAGAGGCTCTATAATCTGCATGATTATACTTCCAGTTAATTAAAATCGTGATTTCACAGGAGCATTTGAAATGAATGTATTGATCGCTGGCGGTTCCGGATTTCTTGGCCTTGCGCTTACCAAATCCCTTCTTTTGGATGGTCACAAAGTTTTTATTCTCACACGCGGCAGCTCTGTGATCGAAGGCGCGCAAGCCGTACATTGGGATGCAAAAACAACCAGCGGATGGGGAAGCCTCGTAAACCAAGTGAACGTGATCATTCACCTGGCAGGGAGGACTCTCGCATCCTGGCCGTGGACAGCTTCAACGAAACGCGATTTCCACGACTCACGCATCTTGCCGGGGCTGGCGCTTGCTAAAGCGGTTCTGGAAGCGACTCATCGACCGAGCCTATTCATCCAAGCCTCGGGCATTAATCATTATGGCTTACAAGGTGAGCTCGCAGATGAGTCCACGCCACCGGGGACTGATTTCCTAGCACAACTCACTGTGGAATGGGAAGCCGCGACCAAGTCAGTTGAAGAATTAGGAGTGCGGCGTTTTGTCATTCGTTCGGCAGTGGTTCTTGCAAAAGACGGAGGCTTGCTTTCTCTGATGGCGCTTCCCATTAAGTTATTCGCAGGCGGACCGCTTGGATCTGGTAAACATGCCATGCCGTGGATCCACATCAAAGACTGGGTTGGGGGAGTGCGGTATTTGATCGAAAATGAAACAGCGCATGGAGTGTATAATCTTATTGCGCCTACGCCCATATCCAACGCGGAATTCAATCGTACACTAGCAAGCATAATTCATCGCCCGTATTGGTTTCCAACCCCAGCTTATTTGCTGAGAATTATTTTAGGGGAAATGAGCGTCCTGATAGTAGCAGGAAGGTTTGCTCAACCAAAACGGCTGATCCAGTCGGGGTATCGGTTCCAGTTTGATGGTGCGCGCGAAGCGCTGTCTGATTTATTTGGTTAAGTTAAAGGAGAAAAAATCTCATGAATCGTTTTATCCTGGTATTGGTGATCTTTCTGGTTGCATGTGCGCCGTCTGCGCAGCAACCACCTGTTTTCCTTCCAGTCATACTTTCGACTGCGACTGCTTATATAGACGCATCTTATCCCACAGCGCAAGTGCAAGTAGCCGTGCCGAATCAAGTGACTAGTGGAATTGAAGTTCGCATGGAGCGCGCCGCGGTAGATGGGAAAAATGTAAATGCAGATGTTTGCTTTTCATTACCCGATAATTCAGATTGGGGTATCGCCTCTGCAAGTTTGAATTATGGCGGTACGATATTGTCGGAATATGGCACGACGCTGGTGAATTTGCAGGAACCAGTCGGCGGGCAGTCTGGTCAGCGCTGTGATACGTTGACATTCATTGTGCCTCCGGATGCCGACCTGTCCAACTCGACTATCGTGATCGATTCCATCGCGGCAACTCCTCGCGAAGGGGAATACTGTTCTGTATACATGCCCAAGATCCAACAAGCCATGCTTGAGCGTAGTACCGGTATTGTGCTCGATTGTTTGGACGTGAACGGCGTCCTGACCATGCAGATCATCAGCATGCCGCCAGGCATGACGCAGGAACAAGCTGAGCAAGTTGTGTATAGCGATGAATTTTATTCTGTAAAAGGTCCGTGGAGTTTTTCGTTCAGTTTGGCGCGCTGAAATTCTTGTTGTATAATACGTATATGTTTAGTATAAACTTTGCCAACAAATACCATTATTACACCTGTCGATAAACCTTTGCGATAGTGTGCTCTGAACGCGCCCACACGATCGCGGGCGCGTTTTTGTTTGTCAATTTCAAGTGGAGAGATTATGAATATCGAAGAACAAGTTGAAATATTAATGCAAGGCACGGAATACGGTGACGAAGATCTAAAGAAAGCAATGACCATTGAATTGCGTGCGCGTCTGTTGCTCGCTGTAAAAGAGAACAGACCCTTGCGCGTGTATTGTGGGTACGACCCCACCTCTACCGATCTGCACCTTGGCCATACGATCTCAATGCGAAAATTGCGCCAATTCCAGGATCTGGGGCACGAGGTGACTTTTCTCATCGGAAGTTACACCGCTCTTGTTGGAGATCCGTCAGATAAGAATAAAGCACGCCCGATCCTGACCGAGGAAAAGGTCGCCGAAAATGCATTGACCTATACCGAGCAAGCCTTCCGAGTACTTGATCGCGAAAAAACAAAGATCCGTTATAACGGCGAGTGGCTGTCAAAACTTACTTTGGTCGACCTCATTCGTTTGGGACAAAACTTTACGGTTCAGCAATTTTTGGCGCGCGATAATTTTTCCAATCGTTTGGAAAAAGGCGAACCGATCTACATCCACGAAACATTCTACGCATTGATGCAGGGATACGACGCGGTTGCAATGGAAACGGATGTGCAGGTTGGCGGCACGGATCAGCTATTCAATATCATTGTGGCTGGCCGTAAATTGCAGGAAGCCCTCGGTCAAAAACCTTTGGTCGGAATTATCACCGCTATTTTGCCCGGTACTGATGGCGTGCAGAGGATGTCAAAATCCATAGGAAATATAGTGCCCATCATTTCGGGCGCGAATGACATGTTTGGCAAATTAATGTCTGTGCCTGATTCTGCCATGAGTTTGTACATGCGCCTGGTCACGCGCTGGAGTCCGCATGAGATCGAAAAGATCGAAAAGGATCTGGCTTCGGGCACGCTTCATCCACGCGACGCCAAGATGAAAATGTCGAGTGAGATCACGGCGATCTTCTATGGAGATGCGGATGCCATATCTGCCCAGGAGAATTTCATCAAGACTTTCCAGCAAAAGGAAATTCCCGATGAAATGCCTGATTATGAATTACAAGACGATCAAACGGTTGTGGACGTGATCCTAGCCGCGAAATTAGTGGAAAGCAAAAGCAAAGCGCGCGCTTTGATCGATCAAAAAGGCGTTCGCTTGGATAGCGAGATCATTGAGCGCGGAGACATGCCTTTTCCTCATAAAGGTGTTTTGCAGGTTGGTAAAAGGAAATTCGTGCGCGTGATTTGATGATTTGATTTCAGCCAAACAAAAAGAAGGTGAGAGATTTTCACCTTCTTTTTGTTTGTAAATATTTAACCCCGCTCTATCCTTTTAATCGGTTGAGTTTTTTGATTGTCTTGAAATGCTTTATTCTCAATCAGTTTTAGAAAACTCTCAACTATGTTCGGGTCGAAGTGCGTCCCTGCCTGTTCGCGAAGATAATTAATCACTCTGCTTTTTTCCCAGGCCTCGCGGTAGGGGCGGTCTGATAACAAAGCATCCCACACGTCTACGACCGCAAAGATACGTGCTGCAATAGGTATTTCTTCGCCGCTTAATTTCTGTGGATATCCCGAGCCATCCCACCGTTCGTGGTGTGAGTAGGGAATATCAAGTGATGGGAGTAAGAATGCAATAGGATACAGCAGATCGAACGCATATTTGGGATGCTTACGCATTTCGACCCATTCTTCATCGGTAAGAGGTCCCGGCTTGTTGAGAATTTCATTTGGAACTCCCATCTTGCCAATATCATGCAAGAGTACCCCGCGCCGCAGATGAGTCAGATCAGACTTGGAAAAACCAATTTGCCGGGCCAGCTCCAGGGTCAAATTGGTGACGCGCTGGGAGTGTCCATATGTTTCTTTGTCTCTCAACTCAAGCGCTTTGCTCCACCCGGCCAAAGTTGTATCATACGCTTGAATAAGTTCCTGATTGGTTTTTTGTAAATTTTCAAATAGTTGCGTGTTGTTAATTGCGGTTGCGGCATGCAGTGCAAATGTTTGAGCAAGGTCAGCCGCGTTTAGATCGAATGCTGCGACTTTAAAACTACCCAAAGTAATATATCCAATAAATTCGCCATGTACGACCAGGGGGATTCCCAGCCAGCCCCGGATTAAATCTGCGCCAGTCCATCTTTCATATCGAGAATCGACCATGACATCTTCAATTATTAAAGTTCTTTGTGTTTTCTTTATTTCAAGTAAAAGCTCATTCTTCGACGGAAAGGTTTGGTTTAGTGTTGATTTGTTGTTGGTATAGCCTTGCGCCGCTACAATTCTTACCTGGTCATCTTCAAGAAGTATCATGGAGCCCAGATCGAAGGGGACAACTTGCTTGAGTGCGATCAGAATGGTTTCGAGTACATCCTGCGGGTCAAGTGAAGACGTGATTGCTGTTGCGGCGATACGTAGATTTTCCGCTTCCCTGCGGCGTTTGCGCTCCGCCTCAAATAAACGCGCGTTTTCCAGTGCGGCAGCTGTTTGAATTGCGAATGTTTGCGTGGTGATCGCATCGTTTTGAGAGTAAGCATTTGGAGTGCTGCTATCCATGGTGATATAACCGATCACCTGGCCGCGTGCGATCAAAGGAATTCCCATCCATCCGCGTACGTAATTAATATCACCCCATTTTTCAAAGCGCGGATCGTTTTTGCAATCTCCGATGATCAAAGGTTCGCCTGATTTATTAATGATTTGACATAGAACGTTGTCGGATGGAAAAGTTTGGCCCAATGCTTTTTCGGGATTTGGGAGGCCTTTTGCGGCTGTAATTCGAAGTTGATCATCCACTATTTCTAAAATGGAAGCGCTGTCATAAGGAGTGAGTTTATAGAGCCAATCGAGGATTGCGTTATGTAAGGAAGGCAGGTCAAGTATGTTGGCAAGCGTAGCGGTGGCCCGCATGACCGTTTCTGCTTCCAGGCGGCGATATAGTTCCAATCCAAACAAACGGGCGTTCTCAATTGCAACAGCGGCTTGTTGAGCAAGACTACTTAGGAAGTTAAGATCGGTTGCCTGAAAATCTTCTTCCAACCCAGTTCGCCATACCACCAGCAGTCCGGTCAACTGGTTTTTTGCAAGAACCGGCACTCCCAAGATATGTCCGTAAGGATCATCATCGGTATCTTTGATGGTGATTGCGCGAGGATCTCCAAGTGAGTTATTTACGATTTCACCAAATTTTTGTAAGGCGATATTCCCAAGAATTCCAACTCCAAGTTCGAGTGGATCGTTCTTGATTTGATCAGCATCAGCGCCGATAGCGTATATCGCCTTTAAGAATGGCAGATCAGGTTCGGAAAGATAGACAGCGCTCGTTTGAGCTCTTAATAGATTTTGAGCATATTTCGTAATGCGCTCGAGTACAAGATCGATCTGAAGCGTGCCAGAGATATCACGTCCGACCTCTGCAATGGCGGTTGCTTCTTGTGCGCGGCGTGTGTTTTCCTGAAATAATCGCAGCGACTCTATCGAGATGGAAGCTTGCTGCGCAATGCTTACAAGAAAATTCAGCTCAGATTTATCGAAGAAGCCGTTTGTTTTTAATCTCCAGGCGTTAATGGCTCCAATGGATTTTCCGTGCAAAATTAATGGAGCAGACATCATGGTATCGAGTCGCGCATCTTCCTCTGGCGTGCCCGGTACTGTTTTTTTTCGTGGGTCTTGTGTAATATCATCTATAATTTCTGATTTGCCTGCTGCGATAACATTGCCAGTGATGCCTTCCCCGATCTTAAGGGTGTGCGAAATCATTTCCTTATGATACGAGCCGTGCGCCGCAACGATTTTTATGGTTTCGCCATCTTCCTGGAGTAGATAGAATGCCACAGTACTCGCCTTTAGAAGTGAAAGTGTGCGTTCAGCGATCTTATCAAGTGCCGGTATAACCTCTCGTGTGGTTGCAATTTCATTGGCAATATTCGCAAGCGCTTCAATAATTTGAGAGCGGCGGTTTTCCTCGTGGAATAGACGCGCGTTTTCCAAGGCAACTGTGGCTTGATTGCCAAAGGTCTGAGCGATGGAGGCATGTTCCTGGTTAAAAGCGCCCACTTGTCGGCTGTCAACATTTATGAAACCAATTAGATTTTCCTGCGAAAATAATGGTATGCCCATCCAGCCATGGATATATTCAGAGCCATTAAGTTTTTCAAAGCGATTATCAACTTGAACATCTGAGATGATCAGACATTGACGAATTCTTCCAGAATCTCCCCATTTTCCGATATTAGTTGGGGTCTTTTTGCCAATCAAGGACTTAGATATATCACGGCCTGCCACGATTTCGAAAAAACCATGGTCGATTAATTCAATAGATGCGCTATCGTAAGGTATTAATTCTGCCAATGAATCAAAAATGATATCAAAAAGCGTGTCCAACTCAATGGATGTGGTTAATGCTTCTGTTGCTTTTCGAAGAATTTCCGCCTGTTTGCGGCGGCGTTGTTCTGTGTCAAACAATCGGGCATTTTCTATGGCAATGGAGGCATGATTGGCAATTGCGAGCCCAAGGTCAGCATCCTGCTTGGAGAAATGATTCGTTTGATAACTATCGAGTGTGAACATGCCGATGATATTTTCTTTTGCAATCAGAGGAATTCCAAGAAATGAGCGTATGTTTTTTTCCTCTCCTTCTACTGGTGGTTGATAGCGCTCATCGGTCAGCGTATCATCCACGCGAATGGTTTTCTTCTCTTTGATCACATACTCATTAAGCGGAAATTCGTTCAGTTTAATTTGACCGCGCTTTGAAAAATTAATTGCTTCTATTCCAACGGCGGCAAATACTTCTAAGTTATCGCCATCCAATAGTTGGATGGTGCCTGAATCAGACGGGATGACTCTGACGAGCTGGGCAAGTATGGATTGCAGAACCTGATTCAACTCGAGAGATGACGCGGCTGTCCTCATTAGATCGAGCATCGCTACTTCGCGCTGGCTTTGACTTTGTTCGGCTTTATAAAGGCGTAATTTCTCAATTGCAGTTCCCAGCCCGGCCGCAATTGTGTTTAACAAACGCTCATCTTTTTCGTCGAAGGCATTTTCCTTTTTGCTTTCAACGTCAATTACACCGATAATATGGCTTTGTGTCCAAAATGGAATACAAAGTTCCGATTTTATTCCTGGCGTTATTTGTTTATAGCTTGGATCATTTGTTATATCATCGACTCGTATTGCTCTTCCTAATTGTACGGCCCGGCCGGTGATGCCTTTTGTGATCGGGTAGCCGTCCCGCCAGTTATCTTCCTTTGGCCCAACGCAGGCTGGGTGCGGGATTAACATGTCGCCACTGGCATTCAGGAGCAATACACCGCAAACTTCTGTATAAATGCTGGCTGTAATTTGAAGGGTCTGTTCAATTAATTCATCTTCAGTGACGCTCCTGGTCCCAGCCATTAAAGTGGCATGCAGGATCTTTAATTCTAATAGCTGCCGCTCCATATTTTGATCCGCAAGCTTACGCTCGGTAATATCTTGCGCAATGGCAATGATCACTTCTTTTCCAAAGTAGGCACCTTTGGATAAGGAAACTATTTTTGGAAATACCTGACCATTCCTCCTAATTCCCCAAAACTCGAATTCCTGCGGTTCCCCCTTAAAAGCGAGTTCGATTATTATTTTTAGTTTGTTTAGATCGTTTTTATCCGGTGCGCTTATGACTTCCGGTGTTTTTCCAATAAAAAATTCCCGTGGATAGCCGTACATTTTTATTGCGCCGTCGTTTACGTCAAGAAATCGTCCGTCTTTATCCTGTATGTAAATTGCCTGTGTAACGCTATTGAACAATCCGCGATAACTGTCCTCGTTGGCTTTAATTGCTTCTTGAGCTTCTACTTGAGCTGTGATATCGAGCATGATTCCGTGCCAATAATTTGGGATACCAGCCTGGTCGTGAACCAGGTATGCATCTTCTTTGATCCAAATATACACGCCATCTTTTCTTCGTATGCGATATTCAACCTGGAATGGCTCTTTGGTTTTATTGGTGCGTTTATCCTCAGCAAGAATTCGGTCACGATCCTCAGCATGGAGGCTGTTTTCCCATATGTTGTTTCCCGCCGCCCATTCTTCAGCTGTATAGCCGAGTACATCTTTTATCCGCGGGCTCATATAACGGCTGATTCTTTCGTCTTGAAAATCATCCAGAAACACCACGCCTGGTAAACTCTCTATGAGGGTTTTATATTTATTTTCGCTTTTGACAATAGCCAATTCTGAGAGTTTTCGTTCTGTAATTTCAGTCAAGAATCCTTCAAAATACAAGATTTCACCGTTTTCATTATTTACCGAGCGGGCATTGATTGAGACCCATATCGTGGATCCGTC
Source organism: uncultured Chloroflexota bacterium (assembly GCA_903914955.1). Taxonomy (GTDB): domain Bacteria; phylum Chloroflexota; class Anaerolineae; order Anaerolineales; family Villigracilaceae; genus Villigracilis. The sequence goes on from CAIWRB010000079.1 coordinate 25,875, forward strand.
TTTACGGAGAGTTTCGGCTTCAAATTTTACAACTGATCCCTTTGACCTTAACTCCTCGGAAAATCTTTTGCGAGACTCTGCGCTGATATCCAATACGGTATTGATCATATCTTTGGGGGAATCGTAGCCGTAAATTTTTGCCATGGCTGGATTTACACTAAGAAATTTTCCATCCAGGGCCGATTGAAATATCCCCTCTACAGCGTTTTCAAAAATATTGCGATACCTGTATTCACTTTCGCGCAGGGCTATTTTTTGTTTCTGAAGGTCTGTTTGCGATTGGGCATTTTGTAGAATAACCGGTAGTCTGTGGAGATAATCGTTTTGCTTAACTACATAATCTGACGCTCCGGCTTTCAATGCCGCGACAGCGTTTTGAGTATCCACTTCGTTTGCAATGAGGACGATCGCAGACAATATTCCCCATTCACGCGCCTGTTTGATCACATCCAATCCAGAGCCGTCTGGCAGATGGTGATCACATAAGATTACGTCATATTCCGATGTTTTTAGAAAGGAAAACGCTTCCTCTATATTTGAGGCAGTTTGGATGTCGAATTCAGGCTCGTGTATTTTTAGCGAGCGGTACGTTAATTCGAGAAGCGCAGGGTCGTTTTCGATATAAAGGATTTTCATAGCTCAAGTTTTTTGATTATAGGATATTCTGCTTAAAGTTTTATTGCAGTTATATTGTGGATATTGTAAAAAAAACTGAGCGATCTTTTGGCTATTGGTTTGTCACATA
>CAIWRB010000080.1 GCA_903914955.1 uncultured Chloroflexota bacterium
CCATTTCTCCAAAAATTCTTCACTTCTTCCTGAAGCGCGGAACTATCGTCAAAAATAAACTGGCACCGACTGCGGTTCGAGCGGTCAATATCCAGAAGTTGATATCCCTTTGCGATCAGAAAGACGCAAAGATACCAGTCCGAGGTGTGATAGAGATTATTCATATGTAAAAGTTAAAATATTATAAATCTTGTCCAGATTCAAACCGTTCAAGCAGGCCAAACAACCGCTTCAAATTGAAGTTAATTTCAAACAGCTCCTGATCCGAAAGGGGGTGGCCATAGCGACATTCAAAAAGCCCACGCAATTCTATCTTTTGCGAGTCCGTCATATCTTGCCCGTCATGTAGCTTCTCATTTGGATTCATATGTGCGATTACTTTTTGCCTCGCACACATTGTTATCCGCAGAGCCTTTTAGCTCACCTACACGTCACCGACATTTGACAGACATGGCTCTATGACGAGCACAGTCTCGGCTTTATAGTGGAAAATCTTGGTTTTGCAATCTCGATTGAGCCGCTCAAAAATCTTATCAAGACTTCGGCAATAACTGTATTTACTACGGTAGTCCTCAAAAAGTGTTTTTTCTTTCAAAACATTGGCCAATTCCGCATAACTAAAACATCGATTGCGATTTTCCAGCACAATCTTGGCAAGTTTTGATGTTTTTTCTCCGAGGGTTTTAATAGGCTCACTGTTTTTAATGATTTGATCGAGCGTAAAATCAAAAATCAAATCACCATACCCTTGGAGCTGATGCGGATAAACAGAGTATTTCAGCCCACGATATGCATTGATAAATCCATGCAGTTTTCTGCGGTCATTTACAATAATTTCAAAGTGCTTTCCGAACTTTTGCCAAGTAATGCCAGCATCGGGAACGCGAAAATAATGCTCTTCGGGTAAATAATCTTCATCGTAAAGACAATCGCGAAATTCATCTACTGAAATCGGTTTGAGAGCTACAGCAACCTCATTCATCCCAATACCTGTTTCCAGCGCCATCCAACGAAAATCCGCATGAGTCCAGATTACACTTTTCTCAAACGCCTTGAGATCCCCCAGTTTTCCCGCCAAAGCCTCAAAAACCGCCCGTGTGCGATCATTTTGATCAAATCGGCTCATACTGCCATCTAGTGGTGATGCAGGCCGACACGCCCGAATGTTTGGCTTATTTTGGATCATAAATCGATATCTTCATAATTCATAAAAGGGTTTAGGAATTATTCATCCAAACACAGCAAATCCGCCAGCGCCTTAGTTGGATCTTCATAGATTTCCGTTTGAATTTTCTGCATGTACTTGCGATTGCGTGATTGCAGGTAGAACCGCACCATCGCCATGTCCTTATGCACAATGATTGCCTCCGCCATGCGATCTTCCGCTATAATTCCGATTTCAATATCTCGAATCTCTTCGGCTTGTTCGGAAAATTCGGAATCACGCTCGCACCAATTATAGAATGTGCGATTACTGATTCCAGCTTCTCTGCAAGCAAGCGACACGATCCCATGTCTGCGAGAAAGTGCCTCAAGAAAGCGTTTCTTATCCAGTTGTGTAGACTTTTTCCCTTGCATGGTTTGGCTTAATTAAGAGGTGTCTCCGTGTGAAAAGTGTGAAAGGTTACCATGAATTTACACACAAAAAACCCAACACTCCTTGCCTCCGCACTGCGGAAACGAGTTGGTCTTTAATGACTCTGCGCGACTGCTAAAATTAGCAACCCCGTACCAAAATGGTATCAAAACCTATTCCAAAAGCAAGCAAAAAACTGTTTATTCTTTAAACTTCAATATTTTCACCTACTGATTGTTCAAATTTTCAACTTTAGTTTGTAAACAGGAAATGATAATGTTAGTGCATTAAAGACGCTCAAATAAATTAAGTAATTCAATGCCATGAAAAAAATAATATTAGCCAGACACGGAGAAGGTACTGCTGGTCAAAAAAAGCTAGTTCAATCAAGAACTGATTTACTTACCGAAAAGGGAATCAAACAAGCTGCGGAACTTGCTAGTTACCTAAAAAGTGGGGAAATCGATCATATTGTTTCAAGTCCATCATTTAGGACATTACAGACTGCAACTGTGGTGGCCGCAATTCACGAACTACCAGTTTCTATAATGAATGAACTAATTGAAATTGATTTTGGATCAATGATTGGCCAACCAGCCGAAGGACTTTCGATAGAGAAAGCTATGGAACTGGGACATGGCGAAAACCCTGATCTAGTATTTGAAAGAGTTAAACAAGGATGGAATAAAATAATTAATTCCGAATGGGAAGGCACTATGCTGGTAGTATCTCATCGTTCAATTTTATCAGCGATTGAAGCCATCAGAAACGGAGGTTCTGTTCAAGACTTTTTAAATAACAGAAAAGATAATGATGGACTAAGTTTTGGCTACTGGAAAGAG
>CAIWRB010000081.1 GCA_903914955.1 uncultured Chloroflexota bacterium
CCCCGTATTTGGAAAGGAGACGCGCCCAGATTAATTCAAGCCGTCTCTTGCCTGAGATGGCTTTTTGTTTTGCTGAACTGAGGCATAGGATGAACACAAAAACTCTTTCTCAATTACTTGAACTCTCCGCGTCTTCGCACAGTCACTTATGCCCGCGCCAGATCCTCGGCGTACGCATGGGGATATTCGCGGGCGATTTACTAAACCTGCCCCTGCCGCAACACGATAAGCGTCTGCTGGTCATCACAGAAACCGATGGCTGCTTTGCGGATGGGCTTTCTGCGGCGACCAATGCAACCGTCGGACATCGCACAATGCGCGTCGAGGATTACGGAAAAGCCGCGGCGGTCTTTGTGGACACCCAAACTGAAAGGGCGATTCGGATCGCCCCGGCTATAAATATCCGTCAACTGGCTTGTGGTCATATCCCTGAAGAACCGCGTCATTATTTTGCGCAAATGAAGGCTTATCAAAGCATGCCGGCTGAGATCATGTTCAATGTACAAACAGTGCTGCTGGGTATTTCCCTGCGTGCAATTCTTTCCCGCCCGGGTATTCGTGTGGAGTGTGAGGTTTGCGGCGAGGAGATCATGAATGAACGTGAGATTATACAGAACGGTCTGACCCTTTGCCGAGCCTGTGCCGGGACAGCTTATTACCGGGTCCCTGTTTCGATCCCAGTTTATGAGCAGATGCCAGCATGAGCATGAATCTGCTTTCGCTGCTGGTCTTTATCATCGCCATGCTGTATTCAAGTGCGGGGTTTGGCGGAGCCTCCGGCTATCTGATCGCCATGAATTTCTTCGATCTGCCTGCGGCGGTCATGTCCAGTTCGGCGTTGGTACTGAACATTGTTGTCTCATCCATTTCATTCACAAGTTACGCCCGCGCTGGGCATTTCCGCCCGCGCTTATTGCTGCCATTTTTGATTACCTCCGTCCCTGCTGCATTCATCGGCGGGACCATGAAGATTTCAGAGCAGACCTACACCACCCTGCTTTATATTGTTCTCACCTACCTTGCGCTTCGCATGGTCTTATTCCCAACTCTGACAGAAGCACTGCACTGGAAGCCGCAGCCTGTTCCCAGGTGGGCGGCACTGGCCAGCGGCGCCACCATCGGACTGCTCTCCGGCATGCTCGGGATCGGCGGCGGGATCTTCCTTTCCCCGCTCATTATCCTGATGCAATGGGGCAACACAAAACAGGCGGCGGCATCAGCGGGCGGTTTTATTGCCATCAATTCGATCAGCGGATTGATGGGCCGTTTTTCGAACGGCACATTGGAATTCGGCACGTTGGGGGTTTCCCTGCTCATGGCCGGTTTGCTCGGCGCGCTGATCGGAAGTCAACTAGGCGCGATTCGGTTTTCCGGCGCCGGGGTTCGGCGCGCTCTGGGAGCAGTTCTCAGCATTGCGTCCGGAATCTACTGGATTAATATTCTTCGATGAACCACACCGACTTGTCTATCCTTGTGCACGGCGCAAACGATATTGGCTCTGCGGTTGCTCATCGCCTGTTTAGGTCTGGCTACCCCGTGGCCATTCACGAAACTCATCAGCCGACAACCACGCGCCGCAGAATGTCTTTTACAGATGCGATCTTTGATGGACATGCTATGCTTGAAGAAGTTGAGGCAGAATTAATAAGGGATCGTACCCTTGTACGGCATGCCCTGGCCGCCCATCAAAACATCCCCGTAGTTTTGGATGATTTTTTCGAAATTCCACCCACGGTCCTTGTGGACGCGCGCATGCGCAAGCACACACAGCCCGAGTCTCAAATTCACCTGGCTGCCTTAACCATTGGGCTGGGTCCCAATTTCATCGCAGGTGAAACCACTCATCTGGTCATTGAAACCGCCCGCGGCGATTCGCTCGGAGGAATTATTGAACGAGGCTCGTCTAGGCCATTGCAGGGTGAGCCAATCGAGATTGAGGGTCATGCGCGTGACCGTTATGTGTACGCGCCTCTCGATGGCACTTTTCACACATCACTTCAAATTGGCGATCAGGTTGACAGTGGACAGGAAGTGGCGCGCATTAATTCGACACTACTGTATGCCCCGATCCCCGGCATTCTACGCGGGCTGACGCATGATCATGTGCCCGTGACTCAAAGAACAAAAGTCATCGAAATTGATCCACGTATCGGGCTGGCGCAAGTTTCCGGCATTACTGAACGTCCAGCTCGAATCGCGCTGGGCGTGTTAAATGCCATTCAAGAATGGGAAGAAAAACATGTTCATTGATCCATTTGGACGCACCATTGACTATCTGCGCATCTCGCTCACAGACCGCTGCAATCTGCGGTGTGTCTATTGTATGCCGCAGGAAGGTTTGCG
>CAIWRB010000082.1 GCA_903914955.1 uncultured Chloroflexota bacterium
GAAAAATGCTGAGTCCTGGAATATCCGATGAATCTACATACCGACACAAAACTTTTCAGCGAAACCATTCGCGCCACTTCGCAACATACTGGTATACGCGAAGTCTTTATCGAAAAAGACTATTGGATCACCCTGGTATTATCCCAACTTGCCAAAAGCAAATATTCAGACCAGATGGTTTTTAAAGGCGGCACTTCGTTATCGAAAGGCTATGGATTAATCAACCGATTTTCAGAGGATGTAGATATTGCGATCATTGACGGGCAAAGTAAATCGGGCAATGAGGTAAAGATGACTATTCGCGCTGTTGAAAAAGAAATGACTGCCGGATTAATGGAAAAACAGGTGGAGGGGGTTTCGAGCAAGGGCTCAAGATTCCGAAAATCCATCTTTGAGTACGCGAGCCTTGACACATCGAACGCATCAAATACGCTAATCGTTGAAATCAATTCCTTTGCCAATCCATTCCCGTTTCAGCGCCTGCCGATCAAAAGCTTTATATATGGCTTTTTGGCAGAAACTGAAAATGGGGCCATGGTGGCACAATACAACTTGCTTCCATTTGAGATCAATGTGCTTAAGAAAGAGCAGACGCTCATGGAAAACTATCATCATTGATCAGATTTTCTTTTGATCCCAATACCAGGGAAAGTATTGGTTCCAAAATTAGGCACTTCTACGATTTATACTATTTGATGAATGACGCAGGTTGCGCTGCATTCGTACAGTCTGCAAAATTCAAGAGTCAATTTGAAGAAATTCTTCAGCACGACAAGGAGATTTTTGATGAGCCATTTGGATGGACGCAGAAAACCATAAATGAATCCCCGCTTATTACAGACTTTGCGAGCATCTGGAGTCAGTTGAAGAGTATTTATAAAAGGGAACTTTCAGCATTAGCGTATTCACCAATCCCTGATGAGAAACAGATTGCAAAACAGTTTACAGCATTGATAAAAAATATCAAGTGACACACTCATAACATAAAAGACACAGCCCGCATTGCACAGGCTGTGTCTTTCTTCATTCTTCCCCTAATCTTTCCACAGCACTTCTCAAATCATCTTCGGATGGCTGCGCATACCGCGCTGTCGAATCCAGGCTGCTGTGACCCAGCAACTTCGCCACCTCTGAGAACAGACCGACTTCCACCGACATCGTCATGGACAGGATGGGGAATGGATCCGTTAGTGAAGCCATGAACTTCAATCGAAATTGGGGGTTGAACCTTGGGGAGATCAAGGCGCTGAGAGGAAAGCCGCGCAACACGATCGAACTGCTGCTGCATGCCAAGGATCTGGCGGAAGACTCTGGTAGCGATGAAAATAAAGAAAGGGTATACAGAAGCCTCGGTGATCTGTATAGTCTTGCAGGAAAATATTATTATGTCTTTTCCTATTATAAGATGACACTTGAGCTATCCCACCAGATCGGTGATGTCAGCGAGCAGGTCCAGTTGCTATGCAGTCTTGGGGACGCATCCTCGGAGATCGGCGAAACGAAAGAGGCAACGGAGTATTACTACAAGGCGAGCACAACCGTCAAAGAAACGGGTTACAAGAAGCAGGAATCTGCATCCCTATACGGCATGGGGCGGATCGAGCGACTGAATGGGAATCTGACCAATTCATCCCAATACATGGAACAGGCATTATCCATAGCGCAACAAACGAAGGACAAGAAACGCGAAATACTTTGCCTGATCGAACTTGGCACGATCCATACCGCCAATGGTAATCACATGTCAGCCGTCAGCATGCTAAAAGAAGCGCTTGATATGATTCAACGAACCGGGAGTAAGGAATTCGCATCTGAATGCAATGGCAGAATTGGGATTTCGTATGAACTGATGGGCGATCATATCGATGCAGACACTTATTACAAAACGGCATTAAGCATATCGCGTGAGGTGGGAAATCTTTCTCAAGAAGCATTATGGCTTGGTTATCAAGGATACAATTACCAGCATCTTCCTGATGGGAATAACATTACGGCAATTGAATTAACCGAGTGGGCTTTGGAGATAGCGCAAAAAACACAAAATAAGCGGCTTGAGCTTTTGTGTTCTGAAAAATACTATCAGGCGCGTAGCGAGAGGCAGTAGTCAGGTTATGGGCGCACACTCTCCTGTATCGACGAATTTGTAGAAACCAAATACCAGCGTCCTTCACGGATGATAATTTGATTGAGCGTGCTATCACCCTTTCCTCAACCCTTCCACTGCATTCCTGAGCAATCCTCACTCGGCTTGGTTTATCCATAAAAAGTCTGCCACAATTTAATCTTTAACCTGACTTTGTAAAGATGTTAAAGCGTATGGGAAAATTATGGCCTCCAGGAAAAGCGGTGAACTGCACCCTGCGTTATAATAAAAGTAAAGGCAAACATGGCAGTAAGCAAAGAAAATGGAAATTAATGTTTTCCGATATTAAAGAAAGGCAGGCAGAAAATGGTAGTCAACGTAAATTATGACGATGTAAAGACGCAAATCACTGAGTTGATCGAAGCCGCCATGCGCGGAGACAAGGTCGTGATCACAAAGAACGGCATACAGATCGTTCAACTTGTCCCGATGAAAACCGCGCGCAAACCTAAATTTGGAAGCGCAAAAGGCAAGATCAAATTCGCCCCTGATTTTAACGCGCCGCTGGCAGATTTCAACGAGTACATGCAATGAATTTGCTTTTGGATACACATACATTTCTTTGGTTTATCGCTGGGGATTCAAGCCTGAGCAAAGCGGCGCGTTCAGCCATCGAAGACCTGAATAACAATCTTTATCTGAGCGTGGCAAGCGTGTGGGAAATTGCAATTAAGGTCAGTATCGATAAATTAGAATTGAGTGAACCATTTGAAACCTTCATCCCCGAGCAATTGGCTGAAAATGGCATTGAGTTATTGGACATTTCTGTTGAACACGCCGCCCAGATCGTTTCCATGCCGTTTCATCACCGCGACCCTTTTGACAGACTGATCGCCGCGCAAGCCAACGTTGAGAAAATGACACTGCTTAGCGTCGATGGGGTGTTTGATTCGTATGGCATCAATCGCCTTTGGTGATATTCCAAAGACCAGCAACAAAAAAACATCCTGCGTAATACAGGATGTTTTTTTGTTGCGACAATGTCACTCCTTCCCCAACCTCTCCACCGCATTCCTAAGTTCCTCCTCGCTCGGCTGAGTGTAACGCGCAGTGGAATCTAAACTGCTGTGACCGAGCAGCTTCGCCACCTCGAAGGGAGTGGCGCCGCTGTCTAGTAACGAGCGGGCGAATGTATGCCTCAGCACATGCGGAGTGAGATCCTCGATCTCCGCAGCTTCCGCATAGCGCTGCACGACTCGCTGCACCAGGCGCGGATGAATTGCCTCGCCCACCTGCCCGACGAATAAACAATCAGAATGAACTTGTGGACGGATCTTCAACCACTCTGCTAACTCCTTACGAGTCTCGTTCATCAACATCACGATGCGTTGTTTTCTACCCTTGCCTCTCCGCACCAGGACAGAACCCTTGCGCTCCCCCAGCGTGATGTCGGAGATTCGCAGATCGCACAGCTCGCCCACGCGTAATCCCGTGTTCAACAGGAACCGCACCATCACCGCATCCCGATAACGCAAAAGCCATAATCGCGGAAAGCGTTCCCTGGCCAGGCGCGCGTCCTCTTCTATGACGCTGAGCAGCTTTCTTTTCTGCGTCTTGTCCAGCCAGCGCGGAGCCAGCATGGACAGCTCAACCTTCTCTACATACAACGCGGGATTCTCGGCGAAGAGTCCACCGCGCGTCTCACCCCAATGCCCGAACGAAGCCAGCGACGCGAGATGGCGGCTGATCGTGTTCGCGCTCGCGCCCACTTCAAAGAGATGATCGCGATACCCACGCACATCCGCCGCTGTGGTGGATTCCAACGGACGCGCCATCCACTTTTCGAACTGCCTCAAGTCGTTGCTGTACCCATGCACGGTCTTCGGGGAACGATCC
>CAIWRB010000083.1 GCA_903914955.1 uncultured Chloroflexota bacterium
GGCATGAGCCTTGAGGAAATCTTCCTCGAACTCACTGGCTCCGATTCTAAGAAGAAATAAAGAGGACATGATGAGAAATATTTGGACTATCGCAAAACGCGAATTTGATAATTACTTCAACGGCCCGCTGGCATATGTAGTGGCATTTGCCATTCTTCTGCCGTTGGGCATCTACTTTGCATTGATCATGTGGGTCAGTTCACAATCTGCGGCCATGGGCGGACCTGCCCCACAAAGCGCGCCGATCAACTGGTTGTTCGTATTCCTGATGATCTTCCTCAGCCCCGCGCTGACGATGCGTCTGCTATCAGATGAAGCACGCATGGGAACACTCGAGCTGTTGCTGACAGCCCCCATCCGTGATTTTGAACTTGTCGCGGGGAAATGGCTGGGAGCATTCATGTTAATCCTCTCCCTGGCGGCCATGACGCTGGTGTTTCCGATCATCATGAATAATTATGTCACACCCAGCCTTGACTGGCGGGTGATTCTTTCATCGTATCTCGGATTGATCCTGGTATGCGCCGCCCTGCTCGGATTAGGTGTGGGCATTTCTGCTATTTTCACGAATCAATTCGCGGCCTTCTTCACCACACTCGGATTATTCTTCTTCCTATGGTTCATGATCAACCTGCCAGCGGGATACCTTAAACAAGGCGGGGATGTATTCAACTATCTGAGCCTTTCCACACACTTCTCCCAATCCATGAATAGCGGCACGATCAATCTGGGAGATATTGTTTATTACATCAGTCTCACTGCGCTGGGCTTGTTCGTCGGCACCACCGCAATTGAAATTCGGAGATGGCGATAATGGCTAAGAAGAATAAAAACACCGCTGCCAAGTATGCATTTATTGGTCTGATCGTTGCGCTGATCGCCTGTATTTCCACAGGCCTGATTGGCGTCGCCAAAGGCATGCTCGCATTACAGATGTTCACGCTCGAAAATACAGATGCACTAAATCTTGCATTGCAGATCAGCATTGCGGTCCTCATCATTGGATTGGCCGCTTATGCGCTGATGACGCCAAATACTGTCCGCCGCTTTCTTTCCGGACGTCAGGCACGGTACGGTTCCAATTCTCTGATCATGACTGTGGCATTTGTCGGTATCATCTTCGTGGCGAATATGCTTGCCTTTCAGAACCCAGGTTTTCTAGGCGCACCCTGGGATCTAACAGAAGGCAAATCCAACACACTTGCCAAAGAAACCCTGCAAGCTCTCACGACCCTGCCTGACAAAGTAACGGCTACTGCGTTCTACTCTGCAAGCCTCGACCCCACCAGCGCAAAAGATCTATTGGCGAAGTTCAAAACAAACAGCAAAGGCAATTTCGATTACAGCTTTGTTGACCCTGACCAGGATCCACTGGCGGCGCGTGAAGCAGGCATCACCGGCGATGGCAAGATATTGCTTTCAATGGGCAAGACAAAAGAGATCGCGGCCTCAGCTTCTGAAAACGAACTAACGCGCGCGCTGATTCGTATCATCAGCCCGGAAGCGCGTGTAGTCTATTTCCTTGAAGGACATGGCGAGCCCACTGTAAAAACAGGCGGCAAACTGAGTTTTTCCGTTGCAAAAACCACGTTGGAATCAAAAAATTACACGGTCAATACACTCAACCTACTTTCAACGAACGCCATACCTGCGGACGCGCTCGCGATCATAGTTGGCGGACCCTTAAAACCGCTGGCCAGCTCAGAGGTAACCCTGCTCAAGAAATATGTAGACGCAGGCGGCTCGCTCGTTGTCATGGAGGATCCCGCAGCTGTTACAGAATTCGCTGATTCGCCGGACCCGCTCGCAAATTATTTAACATCTGATTGGGGCATCACGCTCAACAATGATATAGTGATCGACCTTGTCAATACACAAAATCCTCTCCAGGCGGTTTCTTCACAAATAGGCGTACATCCGATCACACAAAATCTGACTCAAAATTACATCGTGATCCTTCCACAAGCGCGGAGTATCAGTGTTGGGACGCCAAAGGATAAAAACATTACTTTGACACCCATCATCATGACCACTGAGAAGTCATGGGGTGAGACGGAACTGGTCTCCGGCCAAACGCCAGCATTCACTTCTGGAAAAGATAATCCCGGGCCATTAAATCTTGCAGTGGCGGGAGAAAACACTACAACCAAGGGACGCGTGGTTGTTTTCGGCAATTCGCTTTTTGCCACCGATCAAGGCTTTGACGCGTACGGCAACGGCAACATGATCATTAACTCAGTCGACTGGGCCGCAGAACAGGAAAACCTGATCAACATTACGCCGCGCAATCAAACTCCACGCGCATTCATCCCGCCGACCCAGGGAAAATTCATCATCATGATCATTGTGGCAGTATTCGTTCTGCCGGGTCTGATCGTGTTTGCCGGTATTTCCTCATGGCTCACACGCCGTAAGAGAGGCTAGAAAATGGCTCGCAAAACTCCAAGCATACAAAAACCAAAAATAAGGAAAGCAAGTTCAGCACGGAAAGGATCAACCACCATTACAAAGAAAAGATCAGCCTTCCGTGCAGACACACTGATCGTAGTGCTTTTACTGGCGGCATTAATTGGTTTCGCTTTTTATATTAGCCGTGAAAAGAAAAATACAAATACAGAAACAAGCACTACCAGCGCGGTTACAACTTTTGTATTCAATGACACCGACGGTATCGCAAACAGCATTGAGATCAAACCCGCAGCAGGAGACGCGAAGCGCGTCAAAGTGGCGCGGGATGCGAAAAATGTCTGGGCGCTGGAATTGCCAATTAAGACCGAAGCAGATCAAGGTTTGGCTGAGGCCGCGGCATCTCAAATATCCGCATTACAGATCGTCAGCACTGTTCCCGCAGATGCTGATCCATCGATCTTTGGTTTCGACGCATCCACTTTCGTGATCAGCGTTGGGTTTGCTGACGGAAAAACGCACACACTTGAGATCGGCGATACCACTCCTACCAACAGCGGATATTACGTTCGTTTGGATAAAACCAAAATGATGATCGTCAGTCTAAGCGGAATTGATGCTCTGACTAAACTAGTGAGTTTTCCACCCTACTTGAACACACCGACACCCTCAGCGCTTCCTCCGTCTGAGACGCCAGTTTTGCCAACTGACGCGGTGACCACGCCCGATCTATCCGTAACCCCAACCCCATAACGGGTTTATACAGGATGCCAAAGATCGTGGAGTTTTACGCTCTGCGTAACAAATAATCATTGCAAAGCATCAGGATACTGAGAGGGTATTGCTTTTGAGGATAAAAAAGTGTATCCTGATTTTGGGCTTTGCGATAAATACTTTTGAAAGTTGGATGTGTAAATGGATGTAGATAAGATTTTGATCGACGAAGAAGAAGAATTCCCAGCAATAGCGCGGCTGATCGAATTGGGCCGTCAAAAGTCTTACGTAACGCTGGATGATATCCTGCACTTTTTCCCCGAAGCGGAACAGGATGTAGAACAGCTTGAAGAGGCCTTTTCGGCTTTATTAAGCGCGGGAATTCCTTTCCAGGAAGACACTGTTACTCCTGAGCCAACAGAAGATGAATTGGTGGCTGTGGAGGAAAGCGGCGAAGTAGAAGAACCCGAGATCGATCCTTCCCTCGACGATTACCTCGCCAATATTGACACCGACGATACCATCGGCTTGTATCTGAAAGAGGTCAGCCGGGTACCGTTATTGAACGCAGTTGAGGAAGTTCAGTTAGCGCAGCGCATTGAACGCGGTCGCTCGGCCCGAGAAGAACTCGCGCAGGGAAATGTTTCTCCCAAACACAGGCTTGAACTTCGTCAGGCAATTGAAGACGGCTGGGCTGGGCGCGAGCATCTCATTACCGCGAACTCACGCCTCGTGATCTCTGTCGCCAAAAAATATATGGGGCGCGGCGTGCCTTTCCTTGACTTGATCCAGGAAGGGAATATTGGTCTGATCCGCGCGACGAAAAAATTTGATTACCGCCGCGGTCATAAATTCTCCACATATGCCACGTGGTGGATCCGTCAGGCAGTTACGCGCGCCATCGCAGACCAGGGACGCACCATTCGCGTACCAGTCCACATGGGCGACCAGATCAACAAACTCCTACGCGTGCAGCATCAACTCACCCAGAAACTCGGTCGTGAACCAAGCGTGGATGAATTAGCCGTCGCGTTGGATGTGCATCCCAAGAAAATCGAAAACATGATCCAGGTGGCGCGCCGTCCGCTTTCATTGGAAACGCCAACTGATGATGAAGAAGATTCCGTACTGGGTGATTTCATTGAAGACAATGATGCACCTCCGCCCGACGAAACCGCAACCTATAATCTTCTGCGCGAACATCTCGGCGAAGTACTGAACGGCCTGCCACCGCGAGAAGTCCGTATTTTGCAATTACGCTACGGCCTGCTCGATGGCCAAGCCTATACTCTCGAAGAAGTGGGCCGCAAAATGGGCGTCACCCGTGAGCGCGTGAGGCAGATCGAAGCACAGGCCTTGAGCCGCTTACGACACCCGTCCATCCGCAGAAAATTGCGTGATTATTTAGGCGAATAGAAAAAACAAGCGGTATGCAAATCAGCATGCCGCTTGTTTTTTTCTATTCTGAAATCATAGGGAGTAAAATAGGTAAATGAGAATAGGTGATTATTTAATTCAAAATTGGAGAATGAAAATCGCGGCGCGCTGGATTCCACCAGGGAGTCGCGTTCTGGATATTGGCTGTCATCAGGGCGAATTATTTTATTGGTTGGGAGAAGCTATCTCATCAAGCGTTGGATTCGATCCTTTGTATGCAAAAAAATCAAACTCTATTAAGCATCAATTCTTCGCCGAATATTTCCAATCCGGATTGACATTCGCAAATCAATCCTTTGACGTAGTTACCATACTCGCTACAATTGAACACATCCACGAAAAATCGATGATCGCCCAAGAGGCGGCAAGATTGCTACATTCGGGCGGAAGGGTAATTGTCACAGCACCATCCCCGCTTGTCGACAAGATATTGGACATCTTACTATTTCTGCATATCATTGACGGCATGTCTCTGGAAGATCATCATGGTTTTCTTCCTGCTGAACTGCCTGCAATTTTTATACCTACAGGTTTCAGTCTTAGAATAATACAAAAATTTCAATTTGGATTAAATAACCTTTATGTATTTGAACGAACGTAGGGTTGGAAAATATCGTGAATTCAATAAATAATCAGGGACTGATCGTGAAGGAAAAATATCAATTATCCATAGTCATGCCCTGTCTCAATGAAGCAGAAACGCTTGCGACCTGTATCGAAAAAGCAAAGTTGTTTCTCAAAGCAAATGATGTTATCGGAGAAATCATTATTGCCGACAATGGCAGCACAGATGGTTCACAGGCAATTGCCGAACGAGCAGGCGCGAGAGTCGTTCATATAGAATCAAAAGGATATGGCAGCGCGATTATGGGAGGAATTGAAGCCGCGCAGGGGGAACTTATCATTATGGGCGATGCGGATGATAGTTATGATTTCTCCGATTTACAGGATTTTGTCAACGCGCTTGATGAGGACTATGACCTTGTGATGGGGAATCGTTTTCAAGGCGGGATCATGCCCGGCGCCATGCCTTTCCTTCACCGCTATTTAGGAAACCCTGTTTTAAGCTGGCTTGCCAGATTGTTTTTCAATAGTGCCATTCGGGATTTTCATTGCGGCCTGCGCGGATTTAGAAAAGAGGCTATTCTTTCTCTCAACCTGCAAACAACCGGAATGGAATTTGCCAGCGAGATGATCGTAAAAGCCACAATGAAAGGCTTGAAGGTCAAAGAAGTACCCACCGTTCTATATCCCGATGGACGCACACGCCCGCCGCACCTCCGCACCTGGGCTGACGGCTGGAGGCATTTAAGGTTTTTACTTCTATATAGTCCACGCTGGTTATTCTTTTATCCGGGTATCTTGTTGACCATTTTAGGCACTCTTATTGCTGCGTTCCTGCTTCCCATGCCGCGAAAAATAGGCGGACTTACTTTGGATATCAACACAATCATGTATGCATCTTTTTTGATCATTCTTGGCGTGCAATCAATTTTATTTTCTTTGTTCACTTATGTCTTCGGTGTAAACGCTGACCTGCTCCAAAAAGATAATTTGACCGAAAAAGTAGTTAAAAACATTGGGCTTGAAAAGGGGATTCTTATCAGCTCTGGCATGATCCTGCTTGGCTTTGCCAGTTCCGTTGGAGCATTAATTTATTGGGGCGAAAATCTTTTTGGGCCAATTGACCCGACATTTTCGATGCGTTTGGTCATTCCCGGGGCGGTACTTTTCACATTAGGATTTCAAATCCTTTTTGCGAGCTTTTTCCTGAGCATATTAAATACCAAACTAAAATAGCAGGCCAGTCCACATGAAACCACATCTCGCGCTGCGGCTACTGCCAAGATTACAAGACATCTTTTTTATTTCCATTTTCATTGCGACTCTTCTGCTCGGAGAGAGAATGCTCAACCTGGATGGGGATTTTTCGCGTCATCTCCTGACAGGGAAATATGTTTTGGAAACCCGAACATTCCTGACTGTTGAGAAATTTATATATCCTTATCTTAACCAGCCATACATCTCGCATGAATGGCTTGCAGATGTACTGTTTTATATAACCTATTCAAAAGCGGGACTGGCTGGCATCACAGCGATGTCAGCGTTTTTAATGGCATCTACATTCAGCTTGTTATACATCAAAATATCCAACAGGCTCGGCCTGCGGATACCGGTGCTGATCCTTGTGGCGTGGGGCGCGCTTGCAACATCCTTAAATTGGGCAACGCGGCCACATTTGTTTTCCATGTTAATGCTGGCAATCTGGCTCATTTGGACTGATGACTTAAGGCGCGGAGAAAAAATTCCACTTTGGCAATTTCCTGTTTTCATGCTGGTTTGGAGCAATGTACATGGAGAGTTCATCGCGGGCATTCTGGTCTCGTTGGCATATTCCGTCGGGTGGGTTATTGATTATTTTCTCGAACCAGAAAACGCGAGTCTGACCGTTGGCAGGAATCTCTGGCTGACATTGGTATTGTCCATACTTGCAAGCCCCATCAATCCCGGCGGCATCGGTCCATGGTTAAGTATAATGGGTTTCGTCAACAATCAATATTTGATGTCTCGCATGCTGGAGGCGAACGCGCCAAATTTCCAAACGCCAGAGTTGCGAATCTTGTTCGGCTTGTTGATCCTTTCTGTCTTTCTTCTGGCAATCAAAAAAGAGAAATTATCCGCCGGGCAGGGATTGCTGCTGGCAGGATTTAGCGCAATGAGCTTGATCGCAATTCGCAACATCCACTTGTACGGCGTGGTGGCACCATTCGTATTGGCAGAGACTCTTGGTGCGGCAAAAAACTTTCGCTTAATAGTTAGACTCGAGTGTACCCTCCAAAACATTGAAAGCCAGATCACTGGAGTTTTCTGGCCTGTAATCACAGTCATTCTATTAAGTACATTCGTGATCACAAATCACACGGCTCAAAAATTCTATCAATTCAGCCCGACCGCTTTTCCAGTTCGAGCCGTCGAGTGGCTGGAGAAAACCCCCCAACAGGGAAAGATGTTTAACGAACTCAATTGGGGAGGCTACCTTGCTTTTCACCTGTGGCCTGAACAGCTAACATTCATAGACAGCATGGCAGACACCACTGGAAAGATAACGCGGCAATACGAAACTGTGGTTACCCTAAAAGATGGCTGGCAGGATATTTTTAAAAAGCACAATATTGAATGGGCGCTAATTGAAAGTAGTTCCCCGCTGGCGCAAATTTTGGAAACCAAATATCACTGGCGAGTTCTTTATCAAGACGACACGGCTGTTATTTTGCGAAAATAAAATCCATTTCACATGATGATTACGTTTCTGCAAAACCAAAAAACAAAACTGATATTAATTCTCGTCCTTGCCTTTATCATCAGGCTCGCTGGAATTTCTTCACGCCCCATCTGGTATGACGAAGCCTTTTCGATCCTGATCTCTAAGCAAGGTCCATCAGCCATTCTCCACGGCACACTCGCCTTGGAAATAGATTCATCAGCCGCGGAGGAACATCCGCCTGCCTACTACTTCATGCTTTGGGGTTGGATTCAAGCATTTGAAAATTCACTTATCTCCGTTCGAATGTTTTCCATTATCATTTCACTTGGGATAATTTTATGTGTCTATCTGATCGCAGCCCATTTATTCGATCCACCCACTGCGATCACTGCCGCTTTCATATCAGCCATCCTGCCGTTTCAAATTCATTATGGGCAGGAAATCCGCATGTATGTTTTGTTGACGTTTTGGCTTTGTCTGGCAACACTTGCCTTCCTCAAACGCCAGTGGATTTTATTTAGCATCGCCGCCACGCTCGCGCAATACACACATAACCTTGCCGCCTTTTATTTGATCCCTCTCGCTTTTACGCCTATTTTTCAGAAGGATTGGAAAACGCTTCGCTCATTAACTTTAGCTGGATTCGCTTCGATCATGTTGTACTTACCCTGGCTGATCCATCTCCCCGCACAACTTTCAAAAGTAACAAACTCTTTTTGGATCGAACGTCCTGGTATTGAAAAACTCTTCACCCTTATTCTGGTATATCTCCCTCATTTACCTCTGCCTAATAATTTACTTTTGCCTGCTTTGTTCATCGCTACTCTTACAATATCGCTTGCGGCGTACCAAACCTATTGCTCTATGAAAAATAATCTTATGCAAGCGAAGAATGGTCTCTGGCTGGTTTATCTTTCCTTCACACCGCCCTTATTACTTTTGCTGATATCCCAAATTTCACCTATCTACGTGGAGCGTGCTCTACTTCCATCTCATGCTATGTTTTGCATTTGGCTGGCCTGGGCTTTCACAAAAACCAAACTTCCGCGGCCAGTTCAAATCTTCGCTTTCACGATGATCTTCATCTCTGCTTTATTGGGATTTTATCAACACATAACCTACAAAGGATTCCCATACGGGCCATTTGACCGAATTAACGAAAGCATACAAACCAGACTGCTGCCAGGAGATACGATCATCCACTCAAATAAACTCTCCTACCTGCCGTCATTTTATTTTGACCGAAAACAAGACCAAAGTTACATCATTGATCCACCAGGGAGTTCCACCGACACCCTTTCTGCAGCCACTCGAAATATTTTACGTCTGACCGATAAGGAAAACATTAAGTCTGCTTCGGCGGATGCTGATCGTGTTTGGTTTGTTATCTACCAGAAATCCATTGACGAGCTTACTTCACATGGCGGTAAAACTCATCCACAGCTTGAATATCTCGATCAACATTTCAAACTTGAATCCATCGAAACGTGGGATGATCTCAAAGTATATATCTACAAAAAATAATAACGATCTGGAATTAAATTCAAAAGCTACACAACTGCATCGATCATGATCGCCAGAAAAATAAAGGCCAGATACATGCTCGACCAGCGATACATAGTCCACGCGACTTTGTTGCCGCCAATTTTGAAAACGCGCCAGGCAGCGTAAAGCAGGAAACCGCCCAAGATCAAGGCCGAGATAAGATAAACCATTCCCGCCAAATTAAAGATCGGAAGCAATAAAGTCACCACGAACAATTCAATCGTATAAACTAGAATATGACGGCGTGTCTTCTCTTCTCCATGTACGACTGGCATCATGGGAACACCTGCGTTTTCGTAATCTTTCATACGGACAATTGCCAGTGCCCAAAAATGCGGCGGTGTCCAAAAAAAGATAATTGCGAAGAGGAGCCAAGCCGCTAAACCAAGATGACCTGTCGCAGCTGCCCAGCCCACCATCGGGGGAATCGCTCCTGCGCCGCCACCGATCACAATATTTTGAACGGTAACCTTCTTAAGCATAACGCTGTAAAAGATCACGTAATAAAATATCCCAGCCAGCGACAGCAATGCCGCCAGCAAATTGACAAAGCCCGCCATCACGTAATAGCTGATCAGTGAGAGCGCTAGTCCATACGACAATCCTTCGGCTGCAGTCAAGCGCCCATCCGCAAGCGGACGTTTCGCGGTACGCTGCATATTTTTATCCAACTCACGGTCAATGTAATGGTTCAATGCGCTTGAGCCAGCCGCCGCCAAAGTGCCGCCTAGCAATGTCCAAAAAGTGAGAGAAGCTGAAGGCCAGGCCTTGCTTCCAGCAACCAATCCACTGTAGGTGGTGACCAGGAGCAAAAGCACGATGATCGGTTTTGATAATACAAAAAAATCTTTTGCGCGCTGACGAAAATCAAGTTTTATAATTTCAGTACTATCCTTAGCCAGCACGCCCGAAGCAAAAACCAAAACGCTTAGGGAGATCCATAATGCAATCGCGGTCATAGTATGTAAGATCACCAAATGCAAAGGATAAACGCGCGTCACAACGATCGAGCCGATCAAAGCCTGGCCAAAAAATAAAACACCAGTTACGGTGGTTAGCGGAAGCAGCAAATTTTGATCGCGTTGTTCACGCCATGCTTTTCGCAACAAAAAGATCATCAACACCGAAGCCATGCCAACCAGTAAGATATGCACGAGTTTCAAATATCCCAAAGGATGAGTTGGGATGCAAACAGGCCAGCCCACACAATACGCCCATGCGCCGCTCACCGTTACGATGCGTCCGATCACGGTTACAAAAAATATTGAAACGAACACAATTAATACCAATCGAGAAAAAGATGACTTAAGAGAATATTTCATAGCTATTCCTGTTTTCTTAAAAAATAAGGATACCCGGCAAACAAGATCGCAGCGAACGTAAACCACTGCAACGCATATCCAAAATGTGAACCTTCGGTTAAGTCGACAACGGGTTGGGATGGAATTGGCGGCACCGAATCGCTTTGATTTGCATTCGGCTGAATATACACAGATAAAATCGGATACGGAGTTTGCTCGGAGATACGCGTCAAGTTGAGATTATTCCATGCATCCAGCCTCGGCTGTGCTAGACTGAATTCAGCATCTGCGACTCCGCCGAAAACTGGCTTGGCCTGCCCGAGCCGAATCTGGCCTGTGACAGTTATCAACCCAGGCTCGTCATACTTTCTCCACGCGCTTCTCTCGGGAGCAGCACTACCGTCCGCTGGGATCCAGCCGCGATCCACCAGAACAGCCGTCCCTGAAAAAAGAAGCGGGGTGATGAGATGATATCCATATTGGTCGCCGAGATATTGATTCCGCAGTACTACCTGATTCTCAAAGTCATATTCGCCTGTGACAGTTACCGCGCGCCATTCCATCGAAGAAATATCTGCGGGTAAATTTTTATTTAGAACCAAAATCTCTGCTGCGCGCATGGAGCTGACCTGAGCATTGAAAACGCGTCGTTGATCCAAACGGTCGAATTGCCAAAAGCCTAGCCGAATACATAACGCGGTCCCGCCCAAAACAAGCAGAGTCGTGAACAGCCAGGTGCGGCTGAACATTTTCTTCAAGATCATTTTTCTTCCTTCTTTTTTACTGGCATGACCAGGGCGTATAAGGCAATCAACCCGCCAAGCGGGATGCCTGAATATAAAATTCCATAGACGCGTGTACCAAACGTGAGCGCCTCGTGCACGTCAAGGCCGAAGTATTTTCCGGGTTGAAATGAGCAGGTATAGGAGTAGGCTTGAACTGTGTCTAATAACAGACTGGCGGATGTGCCGGCGGGAATCCATAAGGGGCCGAGTTCATGATCGGCAATATCTTCATTTTTTACGAGCAAGGTGTCGCCGATCACAAATTTCATCGAGTCGGGAATCGTTGGCGGGGTTTCACCACGCGCAACACGTTCGGCGGTTCCATTTGGGATGACAAGCTCAACCACTTTGGGAGCACGCGCAGTATCACGTAAAAACAGGAACGTGACCTCGTTGAGAATGACACCGATAACGAGTCCCAGCAACAGGGACAGAATAATTCTTTTAATCACGATTTGAATTGGGGGCATGTTTGCTTTCTGAAATAACTATTTCAATATCAAATTAAGATCGTAAACAATATCTTCGACAGGGGTTCCAAAGGGATAGGACAGGCGCAGGTTGCCATCCTTGTCGATTAGCACCACCCGCGCAGTGTGACTGACAGTGGTCACAGCAGAGTCGCTTGTGACCACTTCGCGAAAAATACCGTAATCCTGCCATATCTTTCCAAGATCAAGGATGGGACCGCTCAACCCAATAAAAGATGGATTGAAATGTCCAACGTATTCTTGAGTGATCTGCGGAGTGTCACGATCGGGGTCCACGGTAACAAATATAACTTGAACTGAATCTACTTTATCAGGGATCTTATTTAATGCCATATTTAATTCAGCCAATGTAGCGGGGCAAACGTCTGGACAGAATGTGTAGCCAAAGAAGAGTAAAAGGATCTTGCCGCGCTGATCGCTCAGTCGAAAACTGTCTCCGTTGGAACGGGTCAATTCGAAATTTGGCGCGGGCGGGTATGGCTTGTTGTAGGCAGTGCCGCGAAAGCTGTCAGACTTTGAAAACAACATCGTCATGAATGTGGCGGTGACAATAATAGCCAAAGATGTGAAACCAACCCAGAGAATCTTTCTATCCATTTATTTTAACGCTCCAAAACGGGGCGACCTTGAGGCCGCCCCGATCAAGTTCAGTCTTTATTCACTTATACCAGAATTCATAATTGATTGCCAATAAAAATCTCGCCGCCCAACCTGGCGGCGAGAGCAATTACACAATCAGTTTTCCAATAAGATACAGAGCGGGGTAGAAGAATATCCACACGAGATCTACAAAATGCCAGTAGACCGCGACGGCTTCCACACCCCAATGCTGTTCGGCGGAATAGATATTTTTACGGGCGTTGTTCCATACCACAAACAGAAAGATCAGGCCTGTGAAAACGTGGAAGGCGTGCATACCAGTCATGATATAAAAAACGCCGCCCATTGGGCCATTGGCAGGATTGCCAAAACTGGCGACCAGACCTTCCGCGGCTGCCAATCTCCATTCAACCGCGACCACACCTATCAAAAAGCCGAGACCCAGGAAGAATGTGATCACTATGTTATTGAGAAAGCCTTTGGTATCGCCATGCGCCATGGAGGTTTCACCGCGATTCATAAAGAACGACGAGAGAAGTAGGACCGCCGTCACTGCCAGGCCAAGTAGTTGATTCAAAGGCGGGCGAGTGAATCCAAGCAGATTGATACGAGCGGCCATCAAGCCAGCAAAAACGAATGTATCAGAAAGCAGGAAGAGCCATAATCCAAGGCGGTTGGTTCCTGTTTTGTAAGCATAAGAATGGGTGTCATCATCACTATTTTCGTTCAATTTATAGATGTGCATGTAGTAGTACATGACCAACGCGGCTTTGATAACCGCCACAACAATTAAAATTGAAACTGATTTAAATGTGATCGCAATGAAAAATTCCAGTGCGGTTAAGATGGTCAGGTAGACAAAGATCAAAACACCCTGACCCAGAGCCGAAGATTTATCTTGTGTATGTATCATTTGAGATCTGCCCTTTTATTTATTCTTGCTTTTTTCAGGCTTGGCGAATTCAACATATTTCGAGCCCGCCAGACCATAGTCATACGGTTCACCGACAACTTCGAACGGTTGATCGTAATTGTGAGTGGGCATGGGAGAAGGGACCTGCCACTCAGGCGAGCGTGAGTTCCAGACATTGCCTTCCGCCTTTTCGCCATGGCTGATGCTGTAAAAGAAATTGATTATGAAGATCAACACAGCAAGCCCAATGAGATAACCGGCGATAGTCAAAACGAGGTGCGTAGAGTCGAAGTTAAGCGCTGGATCGTAATCTACAATTCGTCGGCGCATCCCAAGCAAACCGATGCGCATCATTCCCAGGGTTAGGACGAAGAATGAGGGCGTCATCAACCAAAAGTGGACTTTACCCCAGAATTCATTCATGCGGCGGCCCGTCGCCTTGGGGAACCAATAGTAAAGGGCGGCAAAGAACGGGAAGACGAATCCGCCGAAGATGGTATCGTGGAAGTGACCGACGATGAAATAGGTATCATGCAGATGAAGGTCAACCGAAACGGTAGCGTTCGGGGGACCTGTTAAACCTCCAAGCAGGAAGGAAATAATTCCGCCTAAGACGAAAAGCATCGCGGCAGGATAGGTCAACTTGCCTTTCCAGATCGTGGCGACCCACGAAAAGAACTTTACGCCTGTTGGGATGGCAACAAGTAGTGTGCTATACATAAAGGGCAGGCGCAAATATTCATTCATGCCGGAGGTAAACATATGATGCGCCCAAACCAGGAAACCCACCAGTGCAATACCCATCGAAGACATGGCGACCCAGCGATAGCCAAACAGAGGCTTGCGTGCGAACACAGGCAGAAGTTCCGAGATCACGCCGAGACCGGGCAGAACGAAAACATACACCGCAGGGTGCGAATAGAACCAGAACAAATGCTGGAAGAGAACAGGATTGCCGCCTTTGGCTGGATCAAAAAAGCCCATGCCGAAAAGACGCTGGAACATCACCAACTGGAATGAGAGACCGATCAACTGGGTAGCGGTCATCGCGATGATGGAAGTGGCAACCGAAGCCCAGACAAAGATCGGCATACGCATGGCGGTCATGCCCTTAGATCTCATGCGAACAACGGTCACGATCACATTGAGCGCTCCAAGGATGGACGACCAGCCAGCGGTGAATACGCCCAGGAAGAACATCTGTACGCCAACTGGAGCGCGCGCAGAAAGCGGTGGATAACCCGTCCAACCTGTTCCAAAGCCGCCGAGAACCAGACTCATCAACAGCAGCACGGCAGCGGGGACCGCGATCCAATATGAGAAGGCGTTCAAGCGCGGAAAGGCCATATCCCGCGCGCCAAGCAAAAGAGGAACCACATAATTCATGATGCCCGCGACACCCAACAAAATGGATACGATCATGATCATGCCGTGCAAAGACATGAGCGTGTTATAAAGTTCAGGACCATTCTGTCCGAACAACTTCATATCTACTTTCAGAAACTGCAATTGAGATTGAGCAAGTTCTGTACGGAATATCAAAGCAAACAAGCCGCCAACGCAAATCAGCAACAAAGCGGTAACGGTATATTGAATACCGATCACTTTGTGGTCGAGCGAGACATTAAGATATTTCTCCCAACCTGTGTATTGTTCTTCATGATGTTCGGGAGTCTCAATACCACGCGCCCACTTGAACCAGTCACTCACTGAGCCATTGCCCGCGAGGAAAAAGAGGACTCCGAAAAATCCACCGAGAACCCAGGCGGGTTCGGTGAAAAAGAATTTGTCAGTGGCACTTAAACCCATCAAAACACGGATGCCTGTTACAAGACCTGCACCCACCAATGTGCCGATCAACTGCCAGAACAAACCGCGAGCGAGGGCAGTGGAAAAGAATTTCTTCATTATTTTATATCCTCCGCCGATTATTTCAGTGTCTTTAGATACGCGATAATATTCGCGATCTCAATATCCGTTAATTTAAAGGGAGGCATGACAGGTGCGAAACCAGTCACTAACTTGGCCTTCGGGTCAAGGATGGATTCGGTAACGTACGCGTCATCTGCAGTCACAGTTGAGCCATCAGCCAAATCAACTTTTGTGCCGAACAATCCAAACCAGGTAGGGCCAGTCATTTTTGTACCGTCAACCGAATGACATCCTATACAGCCATTCTTAACCGTCAGCAATTTCCCTAACCCTTCAGGAGTTTGTGAAGCAGCGACGATTGCCACTTGCTCTGCGATCCACGAATTATAATCAGCCCTGGTATCTACGATCACAGGGCTTTCCATGTAAGCATGAGAAGCTCCGCACAATTCCGCACAACGGACTTTATATGATCCAACCAAAATTGGCGTAATTCTGTATTCGGTTACGCGCCCAGGAACAACATCCTGCTTGACGCGAAACTCGGGCACCCAGAACGAATGGATCACATCGGCTGATTCCATCTTCAAAAGCACCTGTTGATCCACAGGCAAATGTAATTCAGTACTGATGATGCCAGTGTCAGGATATTCAAAAGTCCACACAAATTGCTGGCCTTTCACCTTAATGATCATGGCATTGGGGTCAATCCGGCGCGTTTCGCCCAGCGAATAAGCACCCATATAAGCCAAGGCCAAAACAGCAAAAAGCGGGATCACAGTCCATGTGATCTCCAAGGTAGTGTTACCTTCAATATGTTCCGCATCGGTTGTGTCGCCTTGCTTGCGTCGAAACACCAACATGCTATACGCCATCGGCACAATAATTAACGCGAACAGGAAACATATCGCCATGATCTCCCAATTCCACAACCAGTCAATTGGAATTGACTGTGCGCTCGCCTCAATTGGATTCATTTGAGTTGCCACCCCTGCAACATCCAAACCAACATAGGTGAGAACGGCCGTTACAAGCACCAGAATTCCCACGATCACAAAGTGTCGCATACGCTCTCCTCCAAAAAAATTCTACAGGGGAAACCACCCCAAAATCACAACGCCCAAATTTACCAAATTTTGGTCAAATTGTCACTATTTTTTGTGGTCATTGTAACCACTTTCTCAAACTCTAATGAAACAGACAAAATGAATTTATACGCACAATCTCATTAAGACGGAGGCGCTTCCACTTTGCGCATGCCCGACAACTGTTTTTGTCTAAAGTGTAAAATCAAAGCCGACGGATTTTCTCAATACCGTCGGCGCATTGATTATAAATAACCCTATATAAATTATTACGATACGTTGATTCCTAATTCGGCAAGCAATTCCGCGCTGTGTTCTGCAGGACGCACATTCTCAAAGACCCGTTTAATATTACCATCCGCATCGATCAGGAAGGTTGTCCTAAGTACACCTACATACTCCTTCCCCAAAAATTTCTTCGCCCCCCAAACACCGTAAAGATCGCAAACCTTATGCTCCTCATCTACAAGAAGCGGAAACTGCAATTGAAATTTCTTCTTAAATTTTATATGCGACGCAACGGAATCAGGACTGACACCCAATACCACCACGTCTGCGTTTTCATATGCGGAATAATCATCGCGGAAATTACAGGCTTCCTTTGTACAACCAGGCGTATCATCCTTCGGATAAAAATAAAGCACGACATTTTTTCCGCGATAATCAGATAGTTTTC
The DNA here is from genome assembly GCA_903914955.1 of uncultured Chloroflexota bacterium. GTDB lineage: Bacteria > Chloroflexota > Anaerolineae > Anaerolineales > Villigracilaceae > Villigracilis. Next base: position 17,091 of record CAIWRB010000083.1, read on the forward strand.
GGAGGATGTTTGCATCATCCAGCATTTCAAATTCAGGCGCAGGATTTCCAGACGGAATACTCATAAAAATATCTCCTTGTATATTGTTGCGGGCAATTATAATGGCGAAAGAAGGTAATTACCATGCAGGAAATCGGACGTTCCCAACCCTCAAAAAAAATTTACAAATCTGCATAATAGGAAGTATAATTCCGCCCGCTTAAATAATTAAGCACTTGACCGGGGACGTGTTGGAATTGGCAGACAAGCATGACTTAGGATCATGTGCCGCAAGGCGTGTGGGTTCGACTCCCACCGTCCTCACTAAAAATTTATAAGACTCTCTCGGGTAAACGCCTTATGAGTCTGGAGGAAACTTTGAATATCGAAAAACAATATCAAGAAGACCATTCAGTAAAACTGATCGTTGAAATAGATCAGGAAAAAATGAACACCTACAAGCGCCGCGCCGCTACGAAGATATCTTCGAAAAGCAAAGTTCCGGGATTTCGTCCGGGCAAAGCGCCGTACGAAATTGTCGTGCGCACATTTGGTGATGCTGCGATCACCGAGCAAGCCATTGACCTGCTCATTGACGCGGAATATGCCGCCATCCTAAAAGAAGCGGGTGTGAATCCCGGTGCGGCCGGCTCGCTTGAATCGGTTGAAAGCGTGGAGCCGCCAAAATTCACCTTCAGCATTCCACTTGCCCCGCAAGTGGATCTCGGCGATTATCATGCTGTCCGCCTGCCCTATGAATGGGTTGTACCCGGACAAAAAGATGTAGACGCTGCTCTCGAAGAATTGCGTCAAATGTATGCCGCTACAGAAAACGTAGATCGCGCTATTGAGCCAGGCGATTATGTGTCGGTGGATGTAAAATCTGAAACCAGCGAGCTTAACCGTTCGGGATTTGCAACCTTTGTCCGCAAGGAAGACCGTGACACCGAATGGCCTTATAACGGTTTCGCAAAGGAATTGATCGGTGCTAAGGCTGGCGAAAGCAAAACCATCAGCCACGAATTTCCAGAAAATTGGGAAATAGAAGAACTTAAAGGAAAGAGCGTTGAGATCGAAGCCACCGTTAAAACAGTGCGCGGCGTGATCCTGCCAGACTTGGACGATGAGCTGGCTCAAAAAACAGGCGCAGGCGATACTGTGGATGCGCTTAGAGAAGCCGTGAAAAAAGATGTGGAAAATCGCTCACAAAATACATACGATGATATATATTACGTTGAATTGATCGAGAAGGTTAAGGAAGGCGCGACCATTAAATTCCACGCGCACACACTCGAGCATGAAGGCGAGCACGTTCTGTCGGATCTTGCCAATCGCCTGTCGCAACAAAACATGGATATGGAAACTTACTTCAAGATGCGCGAAACTACCCGCGAAAAATTCATTGAAGAAGAAGTGAATCCAGTTGCGAAGAAACGTCTCGAACGCAGTTTGATCCTTGATGAAATTGTACTAAAGGAAAAGATCCAACTTGACAATGATCTATTGGAGGCAGAGTACAACAGCACCATAAACGGGCTTGCCCAGCAAGGAATGGATTTCTCCAAACTGCGCGGCGGAAAGAAGGGACAGAAAGAATTGAGTCAGGCCATTGCGATGGAATCCGCGAGCCGCGTCATGACCCGTAAAGCGCTGGATACACTCAAGGCGATTGCTACGGGAGTGTACAAACCCGTTGAAGAAATTGTCGAAGATCCTGCGGCAGAAGTTGAAATTATGGAAAAAACTCTGGTAGAAGCGGTTGCGGAAGAGGCAAAGGAAGAAACTGCTCCAGTGGAAGATAGGCAGGAAAAGCCCGCAGAGTAGGGTCTTCTTCTAAAGGGATGCAGACAGCGTCGAATCGAGATCGGTGTACTACATCTGCAATGACAATGCCTATTAAATTTTAATAAAATTCAAATACGTTTTGTGTACCATTGTCCCAATCAAAAAGGAGACAAATATGATTCCAGATTTTAAAAATGTAGTTCCAATGGTCGTTGAAAATACCGGCCGCGGCGAGCGTGCTTATGATATTTACTCGCTGCTGCTTAAGGAGAGAATTATTTTTCTCGGCACACCGATCGATGATCAGGTTGCGAATGTGATCGTTGCACAATTATTGTTCCTTAATCACGAAGATCCCGACAAGGAAATTCGAATGTATATTAATTCTCCCGGCGGGCAGATCTACGCAGGACTCGCGATCTATGACACGATGCAGATCATTTCTAATCCGATCAACACTGTGGCAGTCGGAGTGACAGCCTCCTTCGGGACCGTTTTGTTGACTGCCGGCACGAAGGGCAGGCGCTACGCCCTGCCGCATGCGACCATCCATATGCACCAACCTCTGGGCGGCGCGCAAGGTCAGGCGACTGATATCGCAATTCAAGCCAAGCAAATTATGCATTTGAAAACATTGCTGAATGGTGTCATGGCCAAACATACAGGCCAACCGCTCGAAGTGATCGAACGCGATCTTGACCGTGATTATTATCTGGATGCCCAGCAAGCTGTGGATTATGGTTTGGTGGATCAGATCATCGAGACACCGGATAAGACAGTCAAGTAGTATTTTGAATAATTGGTAATTAGCGAAGGCCTCGAGGAGAAATCTTCGGGGTCTTCCGTTTATAATAGTAAACACAATTGCAGGTTCGCTACTCGACCTTCAATTGCAAATCCAAAATCTAAAATCGGAAATCAAATGATCCCTTCAAACATAAAAGCACTTATCCTTGACATGGATGGCGTGGTCTGGAAAGGCGACGCTGCCATCGGCGACCTGGCGGCCACCTTTAATAGAATCCGTGAGCGGGGGCTGAAATATGTGTTCGCAACAAACAATGGAACAAAAACTCCCGAAGAATATAAAAAGAAATTACGTGAATTAGGTGTGGAAGTTGACGTTTCACAAATAGTGACGTCCGCATTGGGCATTGCATTTATGCTTGCGCAGATATACACCAAAGGGACAAAGATATTCATGATCGGCGAAGAGGGAATCCGCGTCGCGTTGGAAGAAAAGGGATTTGAGATACTATCCACTGAAAATGCACCAGAAGCTCAGGTCTTTGTCATGGGCATTGACCGCACCATTAACTTCATGAAAGTTGCCGAGGCAACCCTGCTTGTGCGCGCTGGAATTCCTTTTTATACAACCAACACCGATATGACCTTCCCCACCCCACGCGGAGAAATTCCCGGGTGCGGCTCGTGGCTGTCAGTTATCACATCCGCAACGGGAGTGCAACCGATCGTGGCGGGTAAGCCATTTCCTTATCTGATGGAACTATCTTTGGTACGATTGGGAACCAAGAAAGTAGAAACCCTTGTTGTTGGAGACAGGCTTGAGACAGATATTGCCGCTGGACAATCTGTGGGATGTCCGACCGCATTGGTGTTGAGCGGAGTTTCATCAAAGGCGCAGGCTGATGCTTGGAAACCAAAAATGGACTTGATCGCAGATAGTTTGGCGGAGCTCGTGAAGTGAAAATATCACTCTCTAATAACAGACTTTAGAGTTCTTAAAGAACTCTAAAGTCTCTGGTATCATATCTCCATGCTTATCTACGATCTAACCCTGCCCGCTCTTACAAACATGCTCCAGCAATGGAACGAACCCACCTATCGTGCCAAACAAATTTGGCAGGGGCTGTATCAACATTTATATAATTCGCCTGAGCAATTTACCAATCTGCCAGGCGCGTTGCGCGAAAAGCTCGCCGAACGGCTGAACTTCTCCCCGCTAAAAGTGAAGCTCTTTCAGGATTCATCAGATGGGCAAACGCGCAAGACTCTCTTTGAACTGCAGGATGGTCACTTGATCGAAGCGGTGCTGATGCGCTATGACCCAAACACTAATTCTGGCAAAGGCCGCCGCACACTTTGTATCTCCACACAGGCTGGTTGCGCCATGGGATGTGTCTTCTGCGCGACCGGTCAAATGGGATTTGGCCGTCACCTGACCACAGGCGAGATTGTGGCACAGGTCACGTATTATGCTCAGGCGCTCAAGGAAGAAAACCTGGCAGTAACGAATATCGTCTTCATGGGCATGGGCGAACCCTTCCATAATTACGACAACTCAATGGCCGCCATTGACACACTCAACGACCCGGATGGATACAATTTCGGCGCGCGGCGTTTTACCATTTCCACGGTTGGGCTGGTGCCGCAGATCAAAAAATTTGCGGATGAAAAGCGGCAGGTCAACCTCGCCATCTCTCTGCATGCGGCTGATGACGCAGAACGTTTTGCGATCATGCCGGTCAATAAGCGCTATAAAATTGACGATGTGATTCAAGCCTGCCGATATTATGTCGAACAGACACATCGCCGCGTGACTTTTGAATGGGCGCTGATCAGCGGAGTGAACGACACGCCGGAAGTGGCAGCAAAACTGGCGAAGCGGCTGAGAGGGCTGTTATGTCATGTCAACGCCATACCGCTCAACCCGACCGAAGGCTATCAGGGCGAAGCTACAAACCGTCAGCGGGCGATGATATTCAAAGATACGCTGGAGCAGGCCGGGATAGAATGCACGATCCGTATGCGTCGAGGGATCGATATCCAAGCCGGCTGTGGTCAATTGGCAAATCATTCCGCTTCAGAGTAACCATGGACGGTTTGCTAATAAATGCGGACTGAAGTCCCCACTCATGCAACTTTTCTTTGGGTATACTTCTCTAACATCCTGTTAAACTTAATGGCATATCATTTGTAAAATAATATTGAAATGAAGTATATTCAGTCGGATTTGCCTCGAACCTAACCGCCTGATTACCTAATACCAACAACGGTGAAACTTAATGGAACAAAAACAAAATTGGCTTGAACGCCCCATTCATCCTGCACTGCCCGGCGTCACGAATGAGATCGTGATATTCGTTGGAATCATCCTGCTTGCATTCATCACGCGCTTTTATCTGCTTGAAGCACGCGTGATGAGTCATGATGAAAGTTTGCACACCTATTATTCATGGCGCTTATCTCAAGGACAGGGATATGAACATTCGCCGATGATGCATGGGCCATTTCAGTTTCATATCGTCGCGCTTTCCTATTTTCTCTTCGGCGCGAATGACTTTACTTCACGCATACCGGCAGTACTCTTTAGCATCGCCACCATATGGATGGTCTGGTATTGGCGGCGTTATTTAGGCAAATGGGGTGCGCTCATCGCGGGATTCCTTTTAGTAATATCGCCATACATGCTTTATTACGGCCGCTACGTCCGCAACGAATCATATGTTGGATTCTCTGGCATTCTCATGTTATACGCCATACTACGCCATCTCGAAGTCGGCGGGAAGAAGTATCTCTTTCTGCTGGCAGGCGCATTGATGCTGCACTTCACAACCAAGGAGACCGCCTTTATTTACTCAGCCGAAGCCCTGATCTACCTTGCTGTGTATTTCATCGCCCAAGTTACACGCCGCCCGTGGAAAGACGCGGAAAAAGATTATCGCTACTTCATCATTTCGCTTGGCATTACAGTGATGCTCGCAGGTCTTGCAGCAGGATATATGCTCTACACACGTGACGCGACGACCATCACTGGATCTGAGACTGCCATACCGAGCAATCCCGGGAGGACGGCATCGCCTCTTACCCCGCTCGCAGCTGGTTCCCTCTCCCCGACATTGATCTTCGCTCTGGCCGCTTTAATTGGATTCGGGGTTGCGGTATATTTCTTAATCCGCGGGTACACCTGGCAGCGTATTCGCAGTGATCGTTCGTTTGATCTGCTTATGGTCACAGGCACGATCGTGCTGCCAATGTTGTCTCCGTTCGCCATCAAATGGACAGAACGCTGGACTCATGTTGCCATACCCACAGAGGTCAATGAAGTTAGAAACATGCTTGCCGATCCAAAATCAATTTTGATCATCGGCGGATTTTTAATCCTCATGTTCGCTATTTCCGCGATCATCGGGCTGATATGGAACAAGGAATTTTGGTGGAAAACCGCACTGATCTTCTGGGTGCCTTACACAATTTTTTATACAACCATCTTCACCAATAGTAACGGCTTCTTCACAGGCACCATTGGCTCGCTTGGATACTGGCTCGTACAACAAGGTGTGTCGCGTGGAAGCCAGCCCTGGTACTACTATGTTCTGGTGCAGATTCCCATCTATGAATTCCTGCCAGCGATCGGTCTGATCCTTGCGCTGATTATTGGTCTAAGAAGAAAACCTGCTCCCTGTATCGCAGAAGATGTTGTTGACCACAACGAAGATATTATCAATTTTTTGGAAGTGGAAGAAATAAATCCCGAAGAAAAGAATTTCTCGAATACTTTCAGCCTGCTTATTTGGTGGAGCATTATCAGCATTATCTCATTCTCATTTGCCGGAGAAAGAATGCCCTGGCTGACCTATCATATGGCATGGCCAATGATCCTGATCACAGGCTGGGCATTGGGGCGCATTATTGATACAACCGATTGGGTAAAATTAAAGGAACAGCGCGTTCCGCTCACGATCGCGACTCTTGCCATATTTATCGCAAGCACAAGCGGAATGATCCTCGCTTTATATGGAACAACTCCCCCGTTTCAAGGAAAAGAACTCGCGCAATTACAAGCCACCAACGCATTCCTCCTGCCACTTATGGTCACGATCTTAAGCGCAATCGGCGTGATTTATCTATTTCGATCATGGACATTTAAAGAAATCCGACACGTTTTTATTTTGGTGTTCTTCACTTTCCTGGCAGTGCTGACCGCCCGAGCCGCCTTCCGCGCCTCTTATATCACGTACGATCAGGCAACAGAATTTCTTGTCTACGCGCATGGCGCGACGGGGATTAAAGACATTATCAAACAGGCGACAGAAATCTCACAGCGAACCACTGGCGGAATGAATGTTGCTCTTGCTTACGACACCAATGGTGATACCGGTGTCTCCTGGCCATTTGTCTGGTATTTGCGTGACTTCACTAATCAAAGCTCATTCGATCAACCTACCCGCTCCTTAAGAGATAAAACTTTGATCATTGTCGGTCAAAACAGTTTTGACAAAATCGAACCTGCGCTGGGACCGGGTTTCTATAAAATTGATTACATCCGCATGTGGTGGCCGATGCAGGAATACTTCAACCTGGTCAACGATCGTGATGCCAGCCAGCCATTTCCTGAAGATTACGCCTGCAAAGGACTACTCAGTATCTACAAATTACGCAGATCCAAAGACTACTCGAAATTTTGTGAAGGATTTACCAATCCCGCTATTCGAAATGGAATCCTTCAGATCTGGCTCAACCGAGATTACACAGCGTACGCCCAAGCCAAAGGCCGCTCTGATCTAACACTCGCGACATGGGAACCGTCAGCTAAAATGCGCCTTTACATTCGCAAGGATGTCGCTGAACAGATATGGAATTACGGGGTTGCGCCAGCTGCAGTCGCAGATATCGTAGATCCAACGGAAGGTAAGTATATTCCGCTGGCGGCTGACCTTACTTTGAGCGTAATACAACCAAATCAAAATCCAATGAAGGCGCCGCGTTCCTTTGCTTTCGCAAAAGATGGCACTGTCTACGTGGCAGACTCGGGAAATCACCGCATCCTGCATCTCGATCTGGAAGGCAATATTCTCAATGAATGGGGATCCTTCGCTGACGGTGTAGCTGTTCCCGCCGCCCCGGGCAGTTTCAATGAACCGTGGGGCATCGCCATCGGACCGGATGGATCAGTCTACGCCACGGATACTTGGAATCATCGTGTACAGAAATTCAGCGCGAACGGAAAATTCCTTAAAGAATGGGGAATATTCGGACAAGGCGAAACGCCCGAATCATTCTACGGGCCTCGCGGCTTGGCAGTAGATGCCCAGGGGCGCGTATATGTCACAGATACAGGCAACAAGCGCATCGTCGTATTTGACTCGAATGGGACCTTCATCACGCAATTTGGCACCGCGGGATTCGATCCCGGTCAATTTGATGAACCAGTTGGCGTCGCCATCGATAAAAATGGAACTGTCTATGTAACGGATACCTGGAATCAGCGCGTCCAGACCTTTACCCCTGTTGAAGATGCAAACGGTTTGTCATTCATTCCTGACAAACAATGGGATGTGTACGGCTGGTTCGGGCAATCTCTGGATAACAAACCATTCATCGCTGTGAATGCTGACTTACATGTTTTCATTACTGACCCTGATGGATATCGAGTGATGGAATTTGACAACGATGGAAAACTCATCCGCGTTTGGGGCGATTTCGGTGACACAAATACTGGTTTCGGTCTCGCGTCAGGCATTGCCATAGATGGTGATGGACACGTTTGGGTAAGCGATAGTGTATATAATCGCTTGATGAGATTTACATTGCCTTAGATTACGCACATAAAAACCTCCGGTTCTTGAAGAACTCGGGGGTTTTTTGAGTGGTATAATCGCCCTGCTTTACTAAAAAATCCTCCGAGGGAGAGTTATGAAACTCCACGAATACCAATCAAAAACTATTTTTTCAAAGTACGGCATCTCGATTCCAAAAGGAAGGGTTGCTGCTACCGCTCACGAAGCAAGGCAAGTTGCAGAAGAGTTGGGTGGCCGCGTTGTGATTAAGGCGCAAGTTCTTGTAGGCGGACGAGGCAAAGCAGGCGGTGTAAAACTTGCCAAAGACCCAGCCGAAGCCGAACAACTTGCCACGCAGATCCTTAGCATGGAGATCAAAGGTCTACCGGTTCGCAAAGTACTTGTGGACGAGGCTTCTGCGATCGAACAGGAAATCTACTTCGCGATCACCAATGACCGGGCGGCAAAAAAACCCGTCATGATCGCTTCAGCTGCAGGCGGAATTGATATCGAAGAAGTAGCCGCCAAAACACCCGAAAAGATCGTCAAATTGCATATTGATCCTTTGCTCGGTTTGCGTGAATATCAAGCACGCGACGTAGCAGTGGCTATCGACCTACCACGCGAATACATGAAGGATTTTGTAAAGATCGCCATGGGTTTGTGGGAAGTTTACAAATCCACCGACGCAACGCTCGCTGAGATCAACCCACTGGTGATCACAAAGGATAACAAACTTGTGGCGCTGGATGGCAAGATGATGATCGATGACAGCGCCCTTTTTCGTCACCCTGAATTGAACGAAATGCGCGATACTGACGAAGACGCGCCAGCAGAGATCGAAGCTCGCAAGTACGGGTTGTCCTTCATCAAACTCGATGGCGACATCGGCTGCATGGTCAACGGCGCAGGATTGGCCATGACCAGCATGGACGTGATCAAACTCTTCGGAGGCGAACCAGCCAACTTCCTCGATGTTGGCGGCGGTGCTCCCGCAGAAAAAGTCGCGGCAGCCATGCGGATCATTCTGACCGATCCAAATGTGAAGGCCGTTTTATTCAATATTTTTGGCGGCATCACCCGCTGTGACGAAGTGGCGCGCGGTATTCTAACTGCCATGGATGAAGTGAAACCAAAAGTTCCAATGGTGGTACGTCTCGTCGGCACAAACGCGGAAGAGGGACGCAAATTGCTTGAGAACGCGAACATGATCACCGCGGAAACTCTGGCAGATGCTGCAAGAAAATCAGTGGAAGCTGCGAAAAAAGGAAAATAACTCGATGAGCATCCTAGTAGATAAAAACACACGCCTGATCGTCCAGGGCATTACCGGTAACGAAGGATTATTCCATACCACTCAAATGGTTGCTTATGGCACGTTGGTTGTAGGCGGCGTGACGCCTGGCAAGGGTGGCGAATGGGTTTTGGATGGGAAAATCCCTGTCTTTGATTCTGTAAAAACAGCAAAGGACGCCACTGACGCAAATGCGACCATCATCTTCGTCCCCGCCCGTTTCGCACCTGACGCAATGTTCGAAGCCGCGGACGCCGGCATCCCGCTGATTATTTGCATAACCGAAGGCGTGGCCGTGCAGGATATGATGCGTGTGCGCAATTACCTTGACCAGAAAAAAGTACGCCTCATCGGCCCAAATTGTCCCGGTCTTTTAACACCCGGCGAAGCAAAGGTCGGCATCATCCCCGGCGATATCGCAATCCCAGGCAATGTTGGCGTGGTCTCACGGTCTGGCACACTTACCTACGAAGTTCTTTATGCCATGAAAAATCTAGGCATGGGCGCATCAACCTGCGTCGGCATCGGCGGTGACCCAGTCAACGGCACGAACTTCCTCGACGTGCTTGAAATGTTCGAGCATGATCCCAAGACCGAGAAGGTCATCATGATCGGCGAGATCGGTGGCAACGAAGAAGAAAAAGCTGCTCAATACATCGCAGATAAAATGACCAAACCTGTCGCGGCCTTCATTGCCGGCCAGACCGCTCCAGCCGGAAAACGAATGGGACACGCAGGCGCGATCATCGAAGGTGGCGCAGGTACAGCCGCCGACAAGATCAAAGCGCTTGAAGCCGCTGGCGTAAAAGTAGCCAAACATCCGGAAGAAATTCCAACCCTATTGTAAACATACAGAGCGATCCACCCTATTCAAAATATATAAAAGAGCCGCCGACTTTTTATTGTCAGGCGGCTCTCCGCTTATAATAAACCTACTTTATAATTATGCCGCGTTTGGTTTATTTGCTATGTGAGTCAATATACTTCGCGGCTTCACCAAGGGTTGTGATCTTCTGGGCATCTTCGTCAGAGATCTCGGTTCCGAACTTGTCTTCAAAAGCCATAATCAACTCAACCAGATCGAGAGAATCAGCTTCAAGGTCCTCGCGGAAACGGGCCTCCGGCGTGATCTTCGCCTCATCCGCACCGAGTAAATCCTTCACGATAATTACGAGCTCACTATATGTATCAGCCATGACAGCCTCCTGTTTTAAATTTTTGACTGGCTTATTGTAATCGGTCTTGTTTAAACCGTGTCAAGCCAGCGTTGGATCATCACACTCAGGAACACTACCTAATGACAAAAGTTGCGCCTATAGACCAGCGAAAAGCTGACCACATCAAAATAAACCTCGAGCAGGATGTCCGCTCCGGGTTGACTAGCGGACTCGAAAACTATCGATTCATCCACGAATCGTTGCCTGAGCTGGATCTGGAACGCATCGACACTAGCCTCAACCTGTTCGGCAAAAAAATAAATTCGCCAATCCTAATCAGTTCAATGACCGGCGGGACGGATGCCGCAAAAACGATCAACATGCGCCTGGCAGAAGGCGCTCAGGAATGCGGTCTCGCCATGGGTGTCGGGAGTCAGCGCGCGGCGATCGAACACCCCGAAAAAGCCGAATCATTTCAGGTGCGGAAAGGCGCCCCAGATATTTTATTATTCGCAAATCTCGGCGCAGTCCAACTCAATTATGGCTATGGAATTGACCAATGCCGCAAAGCCGTGGAGATGATCGAAGCAGACGCGCTCATCTTGCATCTCAATCCGCTTCAGGAGGCTGTGCAGGATGCGGGCGATACCAATTTTTCAGGGCTGGCAAAGAAGATAGAAGAAGTTTGCAAAAGGATCGAAGTACCCGTCATCGTAAAAGAAGTTGGCTGGGGTATCTCGGAACGGACAGCTAAATTACTCGCCGAATGCGGCGTCTCAGCAATAGATGTGGGAGGCGCGGGCGGCACAAGCTGGTCTCAAGTCGAAATGCACCGCGCGCCTGATGAATTCACCCGTCAACTCGCTGGGACTTTTATCGGCTGGGGAATCCCAACCGCAGAATCCATTCTAAACGTGAAGCGGGCTGCCCCCGAAATGATAGTCTTTGCCAGCGGCGGAATCAAAGACGGACTCGACATTGCCAAGTCAATCGCGCTAGGCGCAACTCTCGGCGGCATGGCAGGCCAATTCCTAAAAGCTGCCGCGATCTCAAACGAGAATGTCGTTGAGATGATGAAGTTGACAATGAGACAGATCGAGGTCACAATGTTTGCAGCGGGAGTTGGAATGTTGGAAGATTTTAGGATTGGAAAATTGTTGGTAGCATAGCATCACAATTTACAAATAGAAAAAGCTGGTGATCTCGCGACCACCAGCTTTTTGCTATCTTATTTCATATCTTATGGATTTACTTGCTGAGCGCCCCAGCCGCCCATCCCACCACGCCCCTGACCATTTCCCATCATACCGCGAGATCCGCGCTGGAAACCGTTTTGGCTGGTTCCATCTTGCATCGGGCAGTCGCCGCTGTTTCTCATGCCGCCGCGCGTCTTCATTTGATCAGCCTGCGCCTGAGTGAGGACATTGGCTTTGACAGCCGCATCCAGTGCTGTAGCGCGGACTTCTGTCATAATGGCGGGGAATTCTTCGGCAGTCACACCAGCAAAGAGGGCGATGTCGTACATGGTCTCACCAGCTGTCAGCCGCGTACTGATATCGTTCACATTCAAGTCAAGTTTCTTCGCAAACTCAGTCACCATGAAGGTATGAAGGGGGCCGCTTGTGCCATTCTGCATCATGGGGCCGTGACCGATGAACGGAGGGGTTGCCTCCTGCGCGAATGCCGCGCCTACTCCAAGAACACCAAATGCTACTACTACTAAAGCTACGATCCAAATTGTCTTTTTCATGTTATATACTCCTTTTGAGTGATTGTTCAGGTTCGTTCCTGATTACTCACCAAGGATACAACCGCTATGTAAAGGTTATGTGAAGAAAAAGGCAAGATTGGGGAAAGAAATAAATCGAATTGGCATATACTATAGACAGGAGAAACTACAAAATGGATGAGATGAAGTATGAAAAAATCGGTGAGGCCAATAGCCGCGCGGAAGCCGAGGTTATTGAAAGTTTCCTCGAAGCTGAAGGAATTGATGTGGAACTCGTTGAGGAATCTATTTCACGTTCTGCTTATGCGTTTCCGCTGACACGGGTACAGATCTTTGTGCCCAAGGAACTGTTAGACCAAGCGCTCGAATTGCTTAAACCTTTTGATGATATTGACCTGGGGGAAGATAAGCAGGAAATAAAATAATTATTTATTGCTGATTGCGTTATTCACTTGAGTTTAGAGTTCGTCGGACCTTAACAAAAATGGAACTAGCTGATAAAGTTTTCGTGTGACCAAAAAATCTCTCAGCGAGTTCCGAAAAGCAGTATACCAAAGTCTGAGAAGGCGAGCAGATATTTTGTTCGACCTGA